>DASSAV010000441.1:0-2167 GCA_035699265.1 Rhodothermales bacterium | reverse complement strand
GCCCTCACGCTATGCAGCGTGGAGCGGGCGATGATCCTCATTATCCTGCACAAGGCCGACCTGGTGGAGGCGCTGCCGGGCCACGTCGTGCGTTCCCCGAGCCACCAGTTTCCCTGGCCGAGCATCGTACGATTGAAGGGTTACGTGGCGGTGCCGTACAAGCGCATCATGATTTCACGGAAGAACGTGATGCGGCGCGACCGCTTCCGGTGCCAGTACTGCGGCAGCCACGAGCGCCTGACGGTGGACCATGTCCTGCCGAAGTCCAGGGGTGGGAAGGACACCTGGGAGAACCTGGTGACGGCGTGCACGCCCTGCAACAACAAGAAGGGCAACCGCACACCGGACGAGGCCGACATGCCGCTGGTGCGCAAGCCGTTCCGCCCCACCAACATCATGTTCATCCGGGATTACGTGGGCAGCGTACACGACACCTGGAAGCCCTATCTCTTCCTCATCTGACGCGGAACCGCATTCCGCCTGAAGCGTGTTCGGGAGCGGCACATCGCTTCGCCTTCCTGGTTTTTTTCGCGGATAGCCCGGTTCAGTTTTGAATAACAAGTCCTCCATGTGGGTCGCGCGGGCGCTCTGGATCGTTCCCCTCATTCTGTTTCTGCTCGGCCTCAATCAGGCGAAGGTAGCGCGGGACATCCGCAACACCGTGCTGAACGGGCAGACGGCGGACGCGGAAGTGATCGCAGAGCAAATCGAGAACCGGACGGAAATCACGTACGACTACGTCAGCCTACGGGTCGAATTGCCGGACGGGCGGGTGATCGAGCAAGACAAGATGTCGCTGCCGCATACGGTTGCGGAAGACGTCAAGACGAAGCTCGACGTGCAGACGGGGACGCCCCACATCGCCGTGAAAGTGCTGCCGGGCTCTCCGCAGCCCCTCGTCATTGCCTACATGGGGCAGACACACTGGCGCATCGCCGCCATCAACGCGGCCATGTGCTTCCTGGGCTTCCTGCTACTGAGCTTCGGTGTGTTCGCCTGGAACCGGTACCTGCGGCGAAGGGGAGATCCCGCCCTGCGGCCCGTAGCAGTGGATGAGGCAGTGACTGAGGGACGTGCCGCGGTGTCGTGATATTGCACGGGCATTTGGCGAAAATTCGCACGCAGGCGTCCGGCCCCTGTGCGGCGGCGCTTATATTGAGAGCGCCGCGCGTTCTTTTTTATTGCAGCCTTGTAGAGACTGTTGGGGGTGTCCGACGGCACTGGCATGCCGCGGGCTGAGATAATACCCTTCGAACCTGACCCGGCTCAAACCGGCGTAGGGAAACAGCGCCTGATGCATCCGCTGAGGAGACCCGATCTGGAACGACGTTCCACGGGCGCCAGCAGGTTGCGCATGTGTCCGAATGGAGGAGCCGCCCACGTCTCTCGACGCTGGCGGCTTTTTGTTTTCGGTAGGACCAGGAGGACTCATGGGCAATCCACTTCGGCATCTGGCACACTTCTTTATACCCTGCGTAATCGTTCTCGGAACCTGCGTGGCGGCGGCTTCACCAGCGCTCGCAGGCGGGCTCACCGGGAAAGTGACTGATGAACGCGGACAGCCGCTGCCGGGGGCGACTGTGACGCTGCGGGACGCGGCATCCGGCCAGCAGCGGTACGGCACGGTTACGGGGGAGGACGGTACGTTCCAGATCCGAACCGTGCAGCCGGGCCGGTACGACTTGCTGGTCTCGTACGTAGGGTTCTCGGCGTACCGCCGGGCGCTCGTCATGGGCCGGGAAGATCAGCGGGTTCAGGTGCGGCTTTCGCCGTTCACGGTGGAGCAGCCGGACGTCATCATGACCGCCACGCGGGCACGGGCGCAGCTCACGCCGATTACGTTCAGCAATCTGACGGCCAGAGAGTTGCAGAACCTCGCCGACATGAAGGATCTGCCGGTACTGCTCTCGACGCTGCCTTCCGTCACCTACCACTCGGAGAACGGGAACGGCATCGGGTACTCCACCTTGCGGATGCGTGGGTTCGACCAGCACCGCGTGGCGGTATCCATCAACGGTATCCCCCAGAACGACCCCGAAGACTTCGACGTGTACTGGATCAACTTCTTCGACATCCAGGGGGCGATTCAGGACATCCAGGTGCAGCGGGGGGCCGGGGCCTCCTTCTATGGGCCGGACGCCATCGGCGGGGCCATCAACATCGTGGC
>DASSAV010000440.1:0-9146 GCA_035699265.1 Rhodothermales bacterium | reverse complement strand
GCCTCCTTCTTCGTCGCGCCACTGGTAGGGCGCGAGCGGGTAGTAGGCGATGAGGGCATCCCCGCCCCGGGCGAAGATCCAGCCGGAGGGGTCTTCTTCGGTGGAGGAGAGGCCGCGCGAGAAGAAGGCGCTTATGTGAGGGAAGCGGGCGCCCGGAGGGATGTCGTAGAGAGCGACGAGCGCACTGCCGCTCTGGAAGACCTGCTCGTAAGGCGATCCTCCCGTCCACTTCCACGGAGAGTCGTAGGTTTCTTTCTTGCCCTTGAGCACGGCTTCGGTGACGAGCTTCGGCTCGTCGGGAAAGTACATGGAAAGCTCATAGGGGGAGGAGTAGGGGTGGATCGTGAACAGCACGTTGCGGCCCTCACCGGGATCGTCCGTGGCCCAGAGCACCTCCCACGTGTGCTGCTGGATAGGCTGGAGCAGGCCGCCCTGCGTAGAGCCAACGGCATACTCCCGGCGCATGTACACCGTCTTGTATACGGGGGCGTTGCGCTCGTCGGCGTGCCGGATGCGGTGGCGCGTGCGTTTAAGCTCGCGGTGGGCGTAGGGGGCGGAGCGATCCGTAGCTATCTGGTAGAGAATCTCCGGGGGGGCGTAGCCGCTCACGGCCAGCACGAGCGTGATTCCGTGCGGACGGTAGCCCGGGCGGGATAGGATCACGTTTACCCCATGTGGGCGGAACGGCGTGTTGCCGAACAGCAGCCACGCGAAGCTCGTGCTGCTGTTTTTCCAACGGTCCAGCGTGGGTTCCGGGTAGATGCGGCTGAACGCGCCGACGTACAGGCCGTCCAGCGTGTCCACTGCAAAATCGGCGATGAGGTAATCGAGCATCATCGAGGCGCGCAGGCGCATGGCCGGGTCTGCGGCGAAGGCGTAGAGCAGCGCCATTGGCACGAGGAAGAAGCCGAGATAATGCGGGGAGTCGTATTCGCCCTGGCCCTTCGTGACCGTCAGGCCGATCCAGGAGATAAGGTAATCACGAGCCTCCGCGAAATTCTCCTGCGAGCTGCGGCCGTTGAACCACGTTTCGCCCGGATCGTCGGGGTAGAGCTGCGTGATGAGGTAGAGCGAGACGTAGTACATCGCCCAGTGGTTCTCGGTGTCGCCCCGGTAAGGTTGGTACGTCCTCCAGATCTCGCGCAATTGCTGGTGGTAGGCCTCGGGGAGCCGCCCCAGGCCGAGGTACTGGACGAGCACGACGGGGTACATCCAGAACATATCGCCGTGCGGGTCGGCCAGAAGGCGGTCCAGGAGCAGCAGCAGCTCATCCAGAGGGCGGTCCCTGTACAGCTTCGCCGCTACCTCGATGAACTCGACCCAGTCGATGTACCCGGAGGGGCCGCGCTCCGCGAAGTAGTCGATGAGCTCGTTCCGCCGGCGCTCGAAGGCCGCGAGGGGGGCGGGCGGAGCCGCGACCGAAGCGCCGCCGATGGCGAACGTTTGCGATGCAGCGGGCTGGCCGCTCGGCCGGCCATGAGCTGCCTGCTCGCTTGCAGACCCGGCGTGTTCCAGCGCCGGTATGAACGTCATATCCCAGACGGTCGCGCCGTCCAGGCCGGCGTAGGTCCACGGGGAGTCGCCATCGGACTGAAATACGCCTCCGCCAACAGTGCCTGCCCACAATCGCCCGCTGTCATTCGGATCGAAGGCGAGGGCGTGGACGTGGCGATTGCCGAGGCTTTCCGGCTGCGTGCGCCAGGTGATGCCTCCGTCGCCGCTCACGAACACGCCCGTACCGAAGCCGCCCACGGCCATGCGGCCGGCGTCGAAGGGAGCGAGCGCCACGCTGTAAATGGTGGCGTCCCGAAAGGGAGCACCGATGAACGACCAGGCAGCACCGCCGTCTCTGGACATCAGCACACCTCGGTCCTCCGTGCCCGCCAGCCACAGCTTCGGGTCGGCCAGGCTCTGCCGCAGGTCGCGGATCGCTACATCGCGCGGCCCGACGGGACGCCATATCCCGGCGCCATCCTCCGAGCGATACAGCCCGTCCTCGGTGCCCACGATGATTGTCTCTTTGCGGCTGACATCGGGTTGCAGGACATAGCTGAAGGTGCAGCGGGGTTCCGGGATGCCCCGGCTGGCGGGGGTCCATGTTTCGCCCTGATCGGCGGAGCGCAGCACCCCGTATGCCGTGGCGATATAAAGGGTGTCCGGCTCGTAGGGGTCAACCGCCACGTCCTGGACTTCGGTGATGTCCCATCCGGTCGTGATCCGCCATGAGGCGCCGGCGTCGGTGCTGCGGAGCAGGCCGTTGCCGGCGGCGAGATACAGAATATGCGGGCGGGAGCGGTCCCAGTCGAGGCCGTTGCTGCGGATGTTGCGCCATCCGAGGGAGGTCCACTGCCCGGCACCTTCGTGGCGATGCAGGCCCATGCCGGCGTTGGCGGCGCCCACGATGAAGGCGTCCGTCTCCAGCACGACTACGTGTAATGCGGCCAGCGGCACGTTTTCTTCCGGCGCCTGCGTGGGATTTGATAGGATGGCCGTATGCTCCATTACTTATGCCGAATCCGGTAGATCAGTGCCAAAATGGGCCTTTGGATCGACCACCCCCAGCCTCTTCCCCGCTTGCACGGGGACAGGCTCTCGAAAAGGAGGGGAGCTTCTTTATTTTTATCGTTCTGTAGGGCGGTAAAGGGTTCTGGCATCTCTTATCCCATCACTTCCGCACGTACATCGGCCACGCGCTGGGGGGCGCCGGTTTCAGACGAGAGCCGGAGCGCGTCCACAACTGCCAGGGCCTGAAGGCCGTCCCATCCCGTGACGCGGGAGGGCGCCCCTCTCCGCACGGCCTCCCCGAACGCTCGCATCTGGCGAACATAGCTGACCAGCCCCGCGCCGGGCGTACTGCTGGCGGGCGCTCCATCGCCGTCCCTGTCCACTTCGTCGCGCCGGCGGAAGGAATAATGGTGGGGGGTGCAGTGCAGGAGGCCTTCCGTACCGGCAATTCGGTACTCGAAAAGCACCGGCGTGCAGTAGTTGCTTACCATTGTACCGAGCGGGCCGCCCTCTATGCGGAAGGTCGCCGAGACGCTGTCTACGACGCCGGCCGGGGCCAGAACCGTCCGCGAGAGGGCGAAGACTTCCCGGATCGGGCCGAGGAGGAAATGCATCAGGTCGATGGCATGGATGCCGAGCTGCATCACGGGAAGGAGGGAGCACTGGTCGGGATGAAGCCGCCATGCGTTCGAGGCGAGCTGCCGGACGGTATCGGACGAGAAATGGATCTCGGCACTGACGATCTGCCCTAAGCGGCCCTGGTGGATGGTTTCGCGGGCATCCTGCGCCGCCGGGCTGAAGCGCATGTTGTGCCCCACCATGAGGACGCGCCCTGCGGCCTCCGCCGCCTGGACCATGGACAGCCCTTCCGCAACCGTATTGGCGATGGGCTTCTCAACGAAGACGTCGCGCCCGGCTGCGAAGGCGGCCTCGGCCTGGGCACGGTGCAGGTGATTGGGGGTAACGAGGCTCACGGCGTCCACGTCGTCCCGCGCCAGCACCTGGTCGTAGGAGGGGACGGCATCGCAGCCGAACCGCTCGGCGGCCGCCCGCATTTCGGAGGGGTCGAGGTCGCACACGGCGACGACTTGGAGGTTCTCCGCCGATTCCACGGCCCGCTGGATGGTAAGGCCGTGGCCGCCGAGGCCGACGAGCGCCACGCGCACCGGGTTGCTGGTTTCAGCCATGCGTTTGCTCCTCAAGGCTCGCTATGCAGGCGCGGAGCGCCTCCAGGCTCTGCCGCGAGCTGTCGATGGGCGGCAGGCAATGGGTTTCGAGGGTGGCGTGCGGCAAGTCCGTCTCGCTGAGGATCCAAGTGAGGATGCGCCGCCAGGGGGTGCGCCCCTGGCCTACGGGACGCCAGGGCATCTGCGGGTCGTCCGGGTAGAAATCTTTGACGTGCAGGTTGGCGAGGTACGGGCGGATGGTGCGGAAGTCCGCGTAGGCCGGTGCGCGCCCGCCCCAGTGCGAGTTTGCGGGATCCCAGTTAAGCTTTAGCGCGGGGTGGCCGATTTCGCCGAGCATCTGCGCGGAAGCGGCGGGGCGGTCGATCCAGAAGCTCGGCTCGTTTTCGATGGCTACCTGCATACCGACGGCCTCCGCCACCACCGCCGCCTGCTCCAGGGCGCGTAGAACGGCCTTGCGATCCGCTTCAGGCTCGCCGTCGTAGCGCTCGAAGCCGAACACGATCAGGAGGGGGGACTCGAAGCGCCCGGCCATATCCAGGGCGCGCGGCAGCACATGGTTCAGCTCGTAGTCCAGCCGGTCCTTATCGTCCACCCGGCCTTTGAAGAGGCCCGGCGAGACGGCCGTAACGCGCCCGCCCAGGCGTATCTCGTTTTCCGCGCGCTGGATCTCGTCCGGCGTGAGGCCGGGGAAGCGGGCCGCCGAGCCTTCGCGGAGCTCGAAGCGGCGGATCCCCCAGGAGCGGCACACGTCCAGCGCCTGGCCGAGGTCGCGGGAGATCTCATCGGTCACGATTCCGATATCGAAGTCTCTAGCGGGCATCGGCCACCTCCTCCTGCTTGTGGTTGCGGCTGAGGAGGCCGTTTATGTCCCGCTCGGCGCGACGGAGCATTTCTTCGGCGCCGATCTGCCCATAGCAGAACCTTTCGATGTACGCGCCCAGGATGTCCGACGCCTGTATGATCCGGGGGAAGGGGTGCATGGGAGCGACCTTCTGCTCGAAATAGACCTTGAGGTACGGGTCGTCCCGGAACCGGGGCAAGGAAGCCACGGAGCGCGTGACGGGCATCAAGCCGCCGATGGAGACGTACCGGGCATAGACATCATCCTGCATCAGGAACTGGACGAACCGCCAGGAGGCTTCCGGGTGGGGGGCGTCCTTCGGGACGGTGAGGATGTAGCTCCCGCCCGAGCTAATGGAGTACATGTCGCGCGGGAGGGGCGCCACGCCGTACTCCACGTCCGGGTAGTGCTCGTCCATCCAGCGGATCACGTGCATCTCGCGGAGGAACATGGCGACGCGCCCCTGGCCGAACCCCTGCTGGTCACCTTCGAGGGAGACGGAGTCTACCTTCCGGCGGAAGAGCATCTCGGCGTAGATCTGCAAGGCTCTCCGGCCTGCGGGAGAGTTGAAGGTGGCCCGCGTACCGTCGATGCTGAAGGGCCTGCCCCCGGCAGAAAAGAGGAAGGTGAACCACTTCTCCGCCGTGCCCGCTTTGTAGCCCGTTTTCCGAACGGAGAAGCCCGCGCGCTCGATGCTGCCGTCGGGCCGCCGGACGGTGAGGCGGTCGGCGTAGTCGATCAACTGATCCCACGTTTCGGGGGGATGGTCGGGGTCCAGCCCGGCATCGCGGAACATCTTCTTGTTGTAGTAAAGCGCCTGCCACACGGCGTCGTTGACGATGCCGTAGCACTTGCCCCGGAAGTAGGGCGCCTGACGAACCATGTCGTTGAGACTGTTCTCCTGCACGATCTTTTCGATGTAAGGAGGGGCCTCACTGAGCAGGCCCAGGAAGGCGTATCCGGCCACCATGTTTTCGTGGGCCTGGAAGAGGTCGGGGGCCTCTCCGCTGCTAAAGCGGAGGCGCAGCTTGATCTCGAAATCTTTTAGGGAGGTGCCGGGAAACTGCTCGACGATGATGTCGATGTCGGGGTGCGCCTTTTCGTATGTCTGTTCCGCCCACTTGTAAAACTCGGCCTGTCGGGTACTGGTAAACATGATAAAGAAGCGGATCGGGATGCGCCCACCCGCCGCGGCGGCCCGGTCCTGCCCGCATCCGGTCAGGAGAGCAGCGACGAGCAGCACGTCGAGCACAACGCGCGCCAGCCGGAACCGCCATATCGAGTGAACGCCAAGATGCATAGCCGGCCTCTGGTCCTGAGGTTATCCCTTGATCCCTGTCATCGTGACGCCGCGAATGAACTGGCGCTGCATGAGCAGGAAGAACAGAATGATCGGGGCGACCGCCACGGTGGAGGCCGCCATCATCTTCACGTACTCCGGGTTATGGATGTCGGAGAACCCCAGGATGCCTACCTCGATGGGCTTTAGCTGCTCCGTGTTGATCGCAATGAGGGGCCAGAGGAAATCGCTCCACGACCACATGAAGAGGAAGATGCTGTACGCGGCGAGGGTTGGACGGATGAGGGGGAGGACTACGCTGAAGTAGGTGCGCAGCGGCCCCGACCCGTCCATGCGCGCGGCTTCGAGCAATTCATCCGGGATGCCGGCGATGGACTGTCGGAAGAGGAAGATGCCGAACGGCTCGATCAGGCTCACCACGACGACGGCCCAGTAGGTATCCACCCAGCCGAACTGAACCATCATCTCGTAGAGGGTGAGCATCTTGATCTGAAACGGAATCATCATCGTCGCGATGATCGCCGCGAAGATGACATTGCGCCCGGGGAAGTGCATCTTAGCGAAGACGTAGCCGCCCAGCGAGCAGAAGAAGAGGCTGGGGAACATGCGCAGCACGGTATAGATGCCGCTGTTGAGGAAGTAGCGGAGCATGGGGCGCTCCCGGAACACCGCCCGGTAGGCATCCCAGGTGAGCGGGTCCGGCCAGAGGTTCGCCAGCACGGCGCCCAGCCGCCTCGGCGTGAGAAAGAAGGACTCGGCATCGACCGGCGTTTTGAGGGACGTAAGCACCATCCAGACGAGGGGGCCGATCATTACCAGCGCCCCAGTCACCAGCACTACGTGCAGCAGCACCCGCCAGAACGACGGGCTGACCCTCTCCCAGCGCGATCGCCACCTTTCGGCGCTGCTCATCTCGCGGCGCGACTCACGGGGCGTGGGGATGCGCCGGTCTACGGTGGCGGGCTGGGGCGATATGGTGGGCGTGGTTACGGACATCCGTACAGGGCCGGATTTCTTGGGTCAGGCTTTCGAGAGCACTTCTTTTGTGCCTTCCACCAGTTGGTCGCATTCCTCCATGGAGTTGAAGATGTGCGTCGAGACGCGGAGGGCGTCGAGGCCGCGTTCGGTCACGACGCGGCAGCGCATCTTGTGCTCGCTCATGAGGTACGAGAACAGCTTGTCGTACGGAACGCGGTCCGTCTTGTACGTCGTGATCGACGCGGAGAGGGCCGGGTCGCGGGGCGTCAGCACGGTGACGCCGGGGATCTGGAGGAGCGCGTCCTGAAGATGGCGGGCCAGGGACTGGCCGTATGCCGCCACCCGCTCCATGCCGATGTCGTCCATGAAGCGGGCGGCCGCCACGATGCCGAGCACCTGGGCGGCATCTCGCGTGCCCGGCTCGTAGCGCTGGGCGGTCGGATTGTAGGTGAGGGAATCCGGGAGGTGGTAGCCGTCGTCTGAGTAGGCTCCGACTTCGGTGGGCGCGACCTCGTCGAGCCGCTCCTCACGCACGAAAAGGACGCCGGTGCCGTGGGAGGCGCCCATCCATTTGTGGCAGCTCGTTGCATACGAATCGCAGCCGATGGCGCGGAGGTCAACGGGGATCATGCCTGCCGACTGCGCTCCGTCGATGTGGAACCAGATGTTGCGGTCGTGGGCCAGGCGGGCGATGTCCTCCACCGGAAAGCGAATGCCGGTGGGGGCGGTAATATGGCTAACCTGAATGACGCGCGTGCGCGGGGTGATAAGGGCGGCGATCCGCTCCAGGTTGCCGACGGCGCTCGTCGGATCGGGTTCGAATATTTTGACCTTGATGCCCTGCTGTTTCTGCCGACTGAGCCAGGCTTCCGAACCGCCGGGGTGGGCATGGGATTCAAAGATCACCTCATCGCCCGGCCCCATGGTCTGGAGGCCGGAAGCCACGGTGGAGTTTCCCTCGGTAGCATTCCGCGTGAACGCGATCTCGGAAGGTTTAGCGCCTAAGAAGGCCGCCACGGTTTCGCGCGCCTCTTCGAACTGCTGGTGTCCGTGTTCCGATATGGCCTGAAGCTCCAGCGTGGTGCGGTGCAGGACGTCGAGCACGGGGTAAGGAGCCGGGCCGAGTCCGCCCGTATTGAAGTACACCCGCTCTCTGGTCAGGGGATACTGCGCCCGGACCAGTTGCCAGAATTCCTCCGGGTCGGAGTTTCCCACGGGCGGCCACGTGGGCCGGGGTACTGCGGGCCTCATTCCGGAGAGGAATGTCGCCGCAACGGAGCCCCGCGTCAACTTACCGATAAAACGTCGTCTACTACGAATCATTACAACCCCCTGACTCTATCCTGTTTTGGTTTGCTATTCGCGTCCGAGCCGCATCTGCACGTAGGTGACCGTGCCCACGATGAGCAGCAGAATGACGGCTGCCGCAGATGCATACCCCATATCGTCGTATTGAATGCCCTGTTCGTAGATGTGATAGACCAGTGTGCGCGTGGCGTTGAGGGGGCCGCCTTGCGTCATGGCGAGCACGATGGTGAACACCTGGAATGACCGGATGACTGCCGTGACACAGACTAGCAGCACAATGGGCCGTAGCTGCGGCAGGGTGATGTACCAGAAGTCCTGCACGACGTCGGCCCCTTCCAGGCTGGAGGCCTCGTAGTAATCTTCCGGAATGGCCTGGAGCGCGGCGGCGAACAGGATGAGATCGAAGCCCAGGTTCTTCCAGACTGTGAGCGCCATCAGCGAGGGCAGGGCGAGGGACTCGCTGAGGAGCCATGGCTGCGGCTTGAATCCGAACCAGGTCAGGATGAAGTTGAACAGCCCGTTTGAGGCATAGAGCCAGCGCCAGACCATCGACGTCGCCATGAGCGAGGTCACGACAGGGATGAAGTAGAGCGTGCGGTAGACCTGTGCCCAACGCCCGGAGCGCTCGACCAGCACAGCGAACGCGAGCGCCAGCGCCACGCCGACCACGACCACGACGGCGACGAAGAACAGGGTATTCCAGAGCGCGGACAGAAACAGCGGATCGTGCAATTGCCGGACGTAGTTCTCGAAGCCGACGAACGGGGTCTTCCGCAGCAGCAATCCATGCTCGTAAAAGCTGATCGCAATGCTCTTAAGGATGGGGTAGTACTGGAACATCACGAAGAAGATCAGCACCGGCAGAAGCATCAGGTACGCCGAGCGCGCTTCCGCTTCGTGCAATCGGGAGCGGTATGTCAGGCTAGGCGCGCGCATAGCGGACCTCGACGGCAGTTGTTCCTGACACGTCTCCAGACACGTCGGCATAGGGGGTGCCCTCCACCCACGCCGTCTGGAAGGGCACGGC
>DASSAV010000439.1:0-2168 GCA_035699265.1 Rhodothermales bacterium | reverse complement strand
TGCGCGGCCTGATTCAATCGTGTAGCTCATTAGCATCGAATAGAATCGTGGCGGACAATAGGCTTTCATACCGGCAGGGCATGTGCGCGTGTTGTATGTGTTGTTGTGCATGCGCCAGCGCCTGCGAGGTGAAGCCGTTTGCCGCACATGGACTCGACCGGTTGTAATGTAGCCGGACTCCAGTGTGTACAGCCCCTTCACCGCAGCGCAGGTGAAGGGGCTTTTTGTTTAACATCCCATTTTGTCCGCAAGCGCCCGGAAGGCATTCAAGCAGCAAGCCCGAGCCAATGCCAGTAAAACCCACATTACCCGCACACGCGCCGATCGCAAAACCGGCGCTCCCGCACGCGAAAAAGCCTGCCCTGCCGCTGTCTGGTGCGGGGAAGCTCCCCCCCGTCCCCGCAGGAACAACCAAGCGGAAGTCGGGCGTAGAGGCCATCAAGGAGACCAGCAATGGCCTGCGCGGTAGCATCATCGCGGAGCTGAAGCGGGACACCAATCACTTTGAAGAGGCCGAAAAGCAGCTCCTCAAGTTCCACGGCATCTACCAGCAGGACGACCGCGACAACCGGCAGGGGGGCAAGGAGTACATCTTCATGGTGCGCTCCCGCCTGCCGGGCGGCAAGCTCACGGCGGATCAGTACCTCGTCCACGACCGGCTGGCGGACACGTACGGAAACGGCGGGCTCCGCATCACCACGCGCCAGGGCTTTCAATTGCACGGCGTCGTGAAAGGCGACCTGAAAGGCACGCTGGCCACGCTCAACCAGAACCTCGTCACGACCCTGGCCGCGTGCGGTGACGTCGTGCGCAACGTGATCTGCACGTCCGTCCCCTACGTCTCCGAGGTGCAGCGCCAGATCGATGAGACGGCGAAATTCCTGGCCGACTACTTCCTGCCGCGTTCCGGCGCTTACCACGAGGTCTGGGTCGATGGGGAGCAGGTCTATAACGGCCAGGAGCACGTCGAGGTCGTCGAGCCGATCTACGGCAAGGCCTACATGCCGCGCAAGTTCAAGTTCGGCATCGCCTCGCCGGGCGACAACAGCATCGACGTTTACTCGAATGACGTCGGCCTCATCGCCATCGCCGACGGCGATACGCTGCTGGGTTTCAACGTCGCGGTCGGCGGCGGGCTGGGCATGACGCACAAGAAGCCCGACACCTTCCCGCGCCTCGGCGACCTCCTCGCTTTCGTGACGAAGGAGGAACTGCTTCCGGTGGCCGAAGAGGTGTTGAAAGTCCAGCGCGACCACGGCGACCGCCAGGATCGGAAACACGCCCGCCTCAAGTACCTCGTTGCCGACTGGGGGATTGACCGCTTCCGCGCGGAAGTCGAGAAGCGGCTCGGGTTCAAGCTGAAACACCCGATCCCCACACCCGACCTCCAGTTGAACCTTTTCCTGGGCTGGCACGAACAGGGTGACGGCCGCCTGTTTCTCGGCCTCTCTATCGAAAACGGCCGTATCCAGGATACCGAAGCTCGAAAGCTCAAGTCGGGCCTGCGGGAAATCGTCGCCCGGTTCCACCCGAACGTCCGCCTCACGACCAACCAGGATCTCATCCTCACGGACGTGAAGCCCGAAGACCGCCCGGCCATCGACGAACTGCTCCACGCTTACGGGATCCCCCACGAGGATCAGCTTACGAATGCCCGCAAATACGCGATGGCCTGCCCGGCCATGCCCACGTGCGGCCTCGCCATCGCCGAAGCCGAGCGCGTCATGCCGTCCTTCGTCGATGGATTGGAAGAAGAACTTGCCCGGCTCGGCCTCGGCGAAGAGAAGATCACCGTCCGCATGACGGGCTGCCCCAACGGCTGCGCCCGCCCCTATGTCGCCGACATCGGCCTCGTGGGCCGGTCGCTCGACCGTTACACCATCT
Source organism: Rhodothermales bacterium (assembly GCA_035699265.1). Taxonomy (GTDB): domain Bacteria; phylum Bacteroidota; class Rhodothermia; order Rhodothermales; family DASSAV01; genus DASSAV01. The sequence continues at coordinate 284 of DASSAV010000439.1, read as the reverse complement.
TCCTCGGCGGTCGTCCCGACGGCACGCGCCTCAACGAGCAGTTCCTAGACCTCGTTCCGCTCTCGGAGGTCGTCTCGACCCTGCGTCCGCTCTTCGTCCTTTTCAAGAATGACCGCCGCCCCGATGAGGGCTTCGGCGATTTCTGCCACCGGCTCGGCATGGACACGCTCCGCGCTCACGCCGAAAACCAGGCCGAGGCCACCCTTGCACAATAAGAGAGCATCTGGCAACAGACGAAAAAAGCTCCCCTCCTTTTCAAGAGCCTGTCCTGAGCTTGTCGAAGG
>DASSAV010000438.1:0-6383 GCA_035699265.1 Rhodothermales bacterium | reverse complement strand
GCCCTGTCCTTCCACGACGTGTTCGTCCTCTTCAACGAGAACAGTGGCGCGCCTCTCGGCACCGCGAAGGAACAGCCGCTCGTGTTGCCGATCTCCTTCACCGCCGCGCCGAAGGGCGGCGATACCCTCACCCTCACGCTGGAACCCGGCCCCTCCCTGGTCCACACCCAAGACTGCCGCTGGTTTTTCGTCCCCTTCATCGTTCCGGGGCTGCAAAGCACACCCGTCGAACAGGATGCAGAGCAACCCGATACGCGCTAACAAAAAAAGCCCCTGGGGAGGGGCTTACGTGTTGAAAAAGAAAGATATCCGGCGTCAGTAGGGCGCCGGAGCATTCACCGATTCCACCCTGGAAATCTGCGGGACGCTCCGCTTGAGCGCCTGCTCGATACCGGCACGGAGCGTCATCGTACTCATCGGGCACGAGCCGCAAGCCCCCAGCAGTTCCAGTTCGACGACGAGGTCGGGGGTCACATTCAGCAGGCGCACGGAACCGCCATCGGCCATGAGGTACGGACGGATCATGTCCAGCGCCTCCTCGATATGCCGGCGCAGCTCCGGATCGGCGCCCGGATTATAGAGCTCCTCCGCCACGTCCTGCTTCACTGCCCCGTTGTGTATGTCAGCCATGATGGTTCTCAGAATGTGCTAAGGCGTATCAAGGGTAATCTAACAAATGCCGAAGCAAAAAGATCGCAAAGAGTGACCTGTAGTTTCAGGGCGGCTGACTATACTCGGAAAGGGCGCCGCTGCTGGCTGGACACTACTTATACAGGATCTCGACCTGCTGGGTCGGTGGAAGGGCTGCATTCCGAAGCGCAACCTGCCGGATCGCGTGCCGGGCCAGCTCCTGGAAAGCCAGGGCGGGTGCGCCTTCCGGCTCGGCTACCACGATCGGCTGGCCGTCGTCGCCACTCTCCCGCACCGCCTGCTCGATAGGCACCTCTCCCAGGAACGGCACGTCCAAGTGATCGGCGAGCCGGCGTGCCCCCCCCTCTCCAAAGAGGTAATACTTCCGGTCGGGCAGGTCGGGCGGCGTGAAGTACGCCATGTTCTCCACGATTCCCAGCACGGGCACGTTCACGTTCTTAAACATCGCCACGCCCTTACGGGCGTCGGCCAGCGCCACTTCCTGCGGGGTGGACACGATGATGGCGCCCGTGAGGGGCACGGTTTGCACCAGCGTAAGCTGGATGTCCCCCGTACCGGGCGGGAGATCCAGGACGAGAAAGTCGAGCTCGCCCCAGTCGGCATCCCCCAGGAACTGCCGCACGGCATTTGAGACCATCGGCCCGCGCCAGATGACGGCCTGGCTCTCATCGACCAGAAATCCCATCGAGAGGAGCTTGACCCCATGCCGTTCCAGGGGGATAATCTTGCGGTGCTCATTGACGCGCGGCTTCTGATTCTTGACGCCGAACATGGTCGGCACGGAGGGGCCGTAGATGTCGGCATCCACGAGCCCGACGTCGTATCCCTGCTGGGCGAGGGCCACGGCGAGGTTCACCGCCACGGTGCTCTTGCCGACGCCGCCCTTCCCCGAAGCTACCGCTACGTAGTTCCGCACGCCTTGAGGTTGCCTGGGCGCCTTCTCTCCGCCTCCGCTCACCTGGACGTCGTCCCCGAGCCCGATCATCTCGCTATCTACGTCCACCTGCACGTCTATCCCGGAACCCACGTGCTCCTGAACGGCCTGGCGACACAGTTCGGCGACCTGGCCGGCGAAGCCGGCACCGGGGTCTTTGAGGACGACGGTAAACCGGACGGCATCCGAGCTTACCTTGAGGTTCTTCACCATGTCGAGCCGGACGAGATCCTTGCCCCGGTCCGGATCGACGACTGTGGAAAGGGCATCCAGAACCTGCTCTGGAACAGTAGCCATATCAATGAGGGGATGCGTGTGGGGGACGTTCAGATCCGATGGCTTGGGGACAGTCCGTTCGAGTGATTGTTCCACTTCTGCAACGCGCGCACCCCTCCAGCACGCATTTGCCATTCCTCTTCATCCATTTTCCCCCCTCGCGTTTCCGGGCCCACGCCCGAAGCACGAGACCGAAGCACTAGCCGGGTGGACTGGCGCTGAGGGCATCGACGTATCCGGATAGCGAAGTACCTTGCAGTGAATACGTACCTGTTCTACATTGCCCCGGCATCCTATATGGCGTTTCTGCACGGGACAAATGACTGACGGTGTGCCATGAAAAGTATCCTGTTTCTCACCGCCGCACTGCTGTTACTATCTGAAACAGCCTCTGCCCAGCAAAAGGCACGTTTCGGGCTCAGCATCAGCGGAGTACGAGCAACACACCTTTCCGGTGCACGCTTCGACGTACGGGGCCATACCGGAACCGAAGGCGGTGCTATGTCGGGCAGGTGGGGTCTGGGTGCAACTGCCTTCGTTCAGGTTCCCATCCACAGACCCGCCTCTGCAATTCTCGAGGTGGACTATTCCCAAAAAGGCATGACGGATGCCTATTCTACCCTTCGAACCAGTGCCCTGATTGACTTCAGCCGCGTATCTCCTCAGCTCTCTCCTCCCCCGCAGGAGAACCGCCTGCACTATCTCTCACTTGCCGTACTGGGAAAGGTGACGAAGTCCGGGAACCACCTCAAGCCATACATCCTCGCCGGCCCCCGGTTGGATTGGTTGGTTGCATACAGGGAGGTTACCGGCCCTGCCTTCAGCCCCAGCTACCCTTATCACGATTTCCGAAGGCGTGTGCTCGGCATTTCGGCAGGATTCGGGTTGGAGCTGGACCAACTGTTACCCTGGGCATTCTTCGGCGAAATTCGCTATAATGGGGACTTTACGAGCTCGTATCGACGGACGATTGATGATCCCGGTTTTTTCTATGACGAGCACGTAAGGAATAGGAGCTGGGATTTCCGCTTCGGAATTCTTTTCTGATGTCCAGTGTGTTGGCGGTTGCCTCACGGGATGGCCAAAACGTTCAGGTGCACGAGGCGAGGTGCGGCTGGAGATAATCATCACGACCAGAGCATGCATTGGCTCCCGTTGCCGGCAGCTTCCGCGCATTCCAGATAACCAGTCGATCCGACATGATCCAACTCGACCTCAACCCGTCCGAGCAGGCCGTCCTCATCGACGTGCTGGAAAACTACCTTTCCGACCTGCACACGGAAATCTCTCATACCGACAGCCATGACTACCGGGACCGGCTGAAGGAACGGCAACACGCCGTCAGCAAGGCGCTGGAAGGCTTACGGCACAAGGCTCCCGCTCAACAGGAGTAAGGCTCGCTTCAGAACACCCGGCTACCCTAATCTCCCCGACGGAAGAGGTCCGTCAGGTCTCCGTCGCTTTCAGCCATGGCACGCTGCAAAAGCCGCCTGAGATCGCCCCGCAGGCGGGCGATGACCAGATCGTCTCGGTCGAGCACGAAGAGGTACAGGTCGCGCACGGAATCGTCCCGCTCGCGGTAAAGGATCCACACCGCCTCGTCCTCCTCCCTGGTTTTCACAGCTACCTCCCACCCCTGGCGTTGCAGCCGGTCCAGCCTGGCGATGTGCAGATCATCCAGAGCGGGCATGTTCTCTACCTCGTAGATACCCAGCTTGACGTGCTCGACGTCTTGCAGATAGCCGGCGACTTCCCTGGCGCCGTCGCCCGGCACCAGGTGCGTAAGCAATGAGATGAGCCCCAGAGAGCCCGGCCCGAAATTCAACACTACCTGACGGTGGAGGCGGGCTTCCGGATAGCTCCGCTCGATCTCCCGCCGCGTATGGGCGATCTCGCGAGAGTAGATGCAGCCGGAGAGCAGCATCGAGGCCAATAGGACCGGCACCAGTGTAAGTCGACGCGCCATAGGACTAATATCGTATACCGTTTCTCCGAACTCGCCTGCATGCTTCCGGGCCGGTGACCGCTCCGACCCTTCAACCCCGCCAGCCCCGCTACCGGCCCCGCTCCCGCACCACGGCGCCGTCCAGCGGCCCGATATCGAACTTTCGCCCGATGCGGCCAATCTCCTCCGGGTTGATATTACCCACTATATTGACGAAAACCGTCTCGTTCTCGCCGGGCGCCACCACCATCACCATCAGCCCGTCGATCGCGTCTTCGCCGGCCTTCACGTACATGTGGACGTCCTCGCCGTCTTCACGCACGCGGGCCACCGTGTCCCAACCCTGACCCTCCAGGCGTCTGGAAAAGTCGGAGGTGCGCCTGCTGATGCCGTCCACCTCGTCCGGTGTGAGCGTATAGCCGCGCACCTGGATGGCCTTCAGTTTGCCCAGCATGGAAGCCAGATCGGGGTCGTCATATCGCGAAGCCTCGGCCACCAGCTTGAGCAATGCGCCCTTGATGTTGACTTCCATCGTGGCCTCCTGATCGAACCAGGACTCCACGTCGGCAAAGTTTACGTAGCCGGGATTGCGTTCGATGCCGGCTTGCGCCCGGGCCTCACCTGCCCAGACCGTCGCCAGGACGAGCCCGAGAAGAAAAACAGACCGCTTCATATTGAGTCACCTATCGGATTACTGTCTTGTGATGTTCATCCAGTACGATGTCCAGCGCCTGCCGCATCGGCCGCACCACGTGCGGCTGCAACACCTCGGTCCGCACGGACGAGCCGGTCTCACTTCCTACATGTGACACGTAGGCCAGCGCCCACTTGGCTTCCGCGAGTGCCCGCTGCACTTCCGCCGGAGAAGTGACCCCCTGCCGCGCCGGACGCCCTATCAGCACGGCAGAGGTGACGACGAGGACGAGCAGGGCCATGCTGAGCACGGGCCGGAGAACGGGCGCCCACAGCGCGTCCGCCACCCCCCGCAGCCAGGCTACCGGTCCGCTCTGGGCTTCCGCCCGTGCGTGCTCCAGCACGTGGCGACTTACGCCCGCACCCAGCATCGGACGCGGAAGGCTCCGCAGCCCGTCGCGAACGCGCCGGGACATCAGCACGTCCCGCTCACCGACCCCCACCGCCAGAACACGCTCGAAGTCCTCGCGGTCCTCAGGAGAGAGTTCACCGTCGACGTAGGCTTCGATCCGGTCGTCGATCCAGTCCTGAAATGGTTTCACGCTGTTAATACCTCGCTCAACTGCTCTCGTAGGAATTTGCGGCCCCGGTGGAGATATACCTTCACCGTGTTTAGCGGGAGATCCAGGGCTTCAGCGATCTCCTCGTACTTCATATCCTGAATCTCCCTCAGGATGACGATGCTGCGATGCGGCTCCTGTAGACGGCACAGCGTATCCTCCAGCCGCTCCTGAAAGTCCGCCTGTTCAGCGCAAGCGTCGGGAGGAAGGCTATCTCCCGATACCCGTTCGAGCGCATCCGAATCGACCTCAACCAGCTTGCGGAAATGCGCCCGCTTCCGCATCTCGTCGATACAGGCGTTTCGGGTCACCCGGAGCAGCCATGCCAGCGCCCGCTCCTCCTCCACGTCACTCCGGTGATCCCACAGGCGAAGCAGTACCTCCTGCGTCACGTCCTCCGCCTCTTCCCGGTCCGTGAGGAGGTAAAACGCGAACCCGAAGATGCGGTGCTGGTACGCATGCACCAGCCGCTCAAATCGCCTGTATTCGGAATTGGGTAAAATGCCCACGCCTGCTTACCGGGGTTTCGTCGAGGCTGGCGTCTGATCGCACAGATTCCTCACGCCGTCTCGAACACAAGACGGATGACACCGCCGAAAGGTTACTCAATGGAGGCCGGAAAAACAGATAGGGGCCGACACAGAACTGCCGACCAGCTCTGCGTGGGCATTGCCGGCACGGTCTAGCCGACTCAATCGTGCTCCTTCGCCGAGTAATCGACCGTGCGGCGGGTACCCAGATAGATGATGACGATCAGCAACAGAAAAGGAACGACGATTGCTGCGATCACCATCCATTCACGTCCGGTGCCGGCAGTACGGCCCGGATCACTTGCCATCTGAAGGAGAGGGATGAGCAGTGCGGCGGCCATTGGCATGTGGGTATTACAGATCGGAGGGATACCTGGTGTATACGGCAGTGTGTAGCGCCGGGTTCGGTCCCGGCGAACTCCCTTCCCGCATCCGGCGTGCCGTGTACGCTCAAGTTAGGCAATTCTCCACAGCAAAGGGTCGTGCCTTTCCCCTTCCCTTTGCGTTCCTTTTGTCGTACAACCATACACGTTCAGTCTTCGCGCGTATCACTATCTCATGAGCCACTCCATCGTTTCTGACTCGGCCCACGTCGGCGAGGGCACGACCATCGGCCACTTCTGTGTGGTGGAAGAGAACGTTGCCATCGGGCAGGGCTGCCAGATCGGCCACCATGTCGTGCTCCACGCCGGAACCGTCGTCGGCGACCACGTCCGCATCGACGACCATACCACGATCGGCAAACAACCCATGCGCGCCCCCAACAGCGCCGTCACGAAAGACCAGCTCCAGCC
>DASSAV010000437.1:0-3129 GCA_035699265.1 Rhodothermales bacterium | reverse complement strand
CTATGGCTTCGTCGACAACGGCAGGGTCTGGTGGGACGGCGACAACTCCGCCCTGTGGCACACGGCCTACGGAGGCGGCCTGTGGACGACGCCATTCAACCTCGTGGTCCTGACCGGCGGTGTGGCCTTCTCCGACGAAGGTCCTCTCCTCGACCTCGGCGTGGGGTTCTTCTTTTGACCAAGATTATCGACCAGCCGTAGCGGACTACGAGTCCGTACCAGAACGGTTGATCCGAAGCCTGGAGTGCGCAGGCTAAAGACCTGCGGCTACAAGGCCGAGGGTTTTGTTAGGGGGTCTACTAAACCTGTTCGTCCTCTTCGCTTCCCGGCGCTTCGGTGCCCGTGGCATCGTCCGCCCGTGCGAGCACTTCTTTTGCCTCCGAGGCCCGATCTTCCGGAACCTTCACCTTCACGCCGCCGGACGTCTGGGAGAAGAACATCCGCAGGCCGGTTAGGGACTCGTCGGCCACGAGAGCGGGGATACCCGCACTCTCAAGCTGGGCCGCCGCCAGATGAGCCTGGTAAGGATAGTCGAAGCGAGCGACGGTGACGAGACGCCCGGAATCCTTTGCGTTCGGCATGGACCTACCCCTCAATATCCTTCAACTCATCCGGGGTCCTGGTCAGCAGGCCCTGCTGTCGGAAATAGATCATCGTCGTGTCCAGCGTACCGTGGCGCATGCGGCGGCGGACCTCATCTACCGGCATCCCATCGTTCAGCCAGATGAGCGCTGCCGTATGCGTCAGGCTGTGCGGCGTCACGCCGCGACGGGTGATGCCCGCCTGCTTGAGCCAGTGCTTGATCCGGCTCCTGACAGAGCGCGTATTCAGTCGTTCGCCTTCCGAGCGGTAGCCGTGTGAGGCGAACAGCGGATCTTCCGGGCGAAACCGGCGCGTGTCCAGATACAGGCGGATCGCGTCCATCACCGGCGGGTCGATGGGGACCTGCTGGTCCTTCACCGTATGCCCCTTGCCCTGCACCCGTAGGAACCAGCCCATCAGCGTCTGCTCCAGATCCACGATGTCCGCCCGGACGATCTCGATCTCGCTCAGCCCCGCAAAAAGCATCATGTAGACGATAGCCCGGTCCCGCTTGCCGATCTGTGAACCCGTGTCCAGGCTGCCCAATAGCTGCTCGACCTCGGTAGAAGCGAGCACGCTGCGCGAATGGCTCCCCGGACGCCTATTGCCTTTCACCGCCTGCGCCGGGTTCTCAGTGAGCAGGCCGATATCCACCAGGTACTGGCACAGCCGCCGCAGCGACGTTAGATAGGTCGACACCGAGACCTGGTGCAGGCCGCGCGTTTCCATGAGGTAGTGCTTGTACGCTTCCACCCCTTCCGGTGTGAACTGAAACCGGCCTTTCTGCTGGGCAAACCACCGCTCGAACTCGTTCAGCGCCCTGCGGTACGTTCCCACCGTTTCCGGGCTTTTATCTTTCAGGTACTCCCGCAGGAAGTCGCCGATGCGTCGCTCGACTTCGGCCGTCGACAGCTTCAGGCGCCCGGTCTGGCTTTCCGGCTCAGAAGGCGAGGGCTGATCTGGTACGTTTGTATCCATGGAAAGGTGCTGTCGAATCTGAGGATGCGCGGAGCATGATAGAAGCCAGGTAAGGCCGCGCGGCCCTACGGGCGACGCCGCCTGTCCAGCGGTACATAACGGAAAGGCCCTCGACTGTCGCTCGACACGACAATCAAGGGCCTTTCGCCGTAAATGTCAATAACGGAAATCCCGTCGCTCAAAGCTCCCCGTTCGGATCGATGGACTCGATCTCCTGCACGATTCGCTGAAGGAAGGACGCCCCCATCGCCCCGTCGATGATGCGGTGGTCGTACGAGAGCGACAGATACATCATGTGCCGAATCGCAATCATGTCGCCGAGCACCGGATCCTCGACTACCACGGGCCGCTTCTTGATGGCGCCTGTAGCCAGGATGGCGACCTGCGGCTGGTTAATGATCGGCGTCCCCATGATCGAACCGAGCGAGCCGATATTGGTGATGGTAAACGTCCCACCCTGGAGCTCGTCCGGCTGGAGTTCTTTGTTGCGGGCCCGTTCGGCGAGGTCCGAAGCGGCCCGGGCAAGCCCGACCAGGTTCTTGTCTCCGGCGTCTCGGATCACCGGCGCGACCAGCCCTTTCTTGCCGATGGCGACCGCGATCCCGATGTGAAAGTCTTTTTTGATGACGATGCGCCTGCCTTCGACGGAAGAATTAAGGATCGGGTGCTCGCGTAGCGCTTCGAGCGTGGCCTGGATGAAAAAGGGCGTGTACGTGAGGCGAACCCCTTCCCGCACCTGGAAGTCCGCCTTGTGGCGCTCGCGGAGCTTGACCAGGTTGGTCACGTCGCACTCAGAGAAGGACGTCACGTGCGCCGACGTCGCCTTGGAGCGAACCATGTGCTCCGCGATGATCTGGCGCATCCGGTCCATCTCGATGATCTCAACCCGGCCGCCTTCGGCGTCGTGCGTCGCTTCGGCGGACGGCATTGGGACGCGGACCGACGGCGGCGCCGGTGTCCGCTGCTGCTCTCGCACGGGCGCGGGCTGGGGGGCGGACTGCGACGGAGCGGGCTGCGGTCGCGGCGGAGCGGGCTGCTGTTTCCGCGCCTCGACGTACGTCATGAGGTCGTTCTTCGTCACACGCCCCTCGCGGCCCGTGCCCTGGATGGCTTCCAGCTCCTGCATGGTAACCCCCTCCTTCTCGGCGATCGACCGTACGAGGGGCGAATAGAACCGTCCGTCCGTACCCTTTCGCTGCACGGAGCCCGCTTCTTCGACGACCGGCTCGCTGATCGTCCCATCCCCTGACAGGCGGCGGGTTTCCTGCTGCGGCGCTGTTCGAGGAACTGCTTCGGACGGGGCAGGCTTCTGCGCGGCGGGGGCAGGCTGTGGCCGTGGCCGATGAGCGCCTGCCTCCGCCTCGACGCCGATGACGGCAATGCGGGCGCCGACTTCCACCGTATCCCCTTCTTCGTACAGCAGTTCCTTTACGATTCCAGCCGCCGGGGAGGGCACTTCCGTATCCACCTTGTCGGTGGCGATCTCCAACAGCGTCTCGTCTACTTCAATCGAGTCCCCCGGCTGCTTGTGCCAGGAGATGATCGTGCCCTCGACGATGCTCTCGCCCA
>DASSAV010000436.1:0-12734 GCA_035699265.1 Rhodothermales bacterium | reverse complement strand
CGCTCATGTCACCTGCCAGCGGGGTGCCCTGTGTTGTTGCGAAACGCAGGTCGTCGAGGTCGACGCGGACGTTGGCCGAGTCCTGGCCGAAGGGATCGATACCGATCCGGCCGGCGGCCGCTTGCAAGTTTACGGGCATGCTCCCCTCCTGCTGGTCAAGTTGGACCGTGTGTGGCGCGAGGCGGAAGTTCACCGTGACCTCGTCTGCGCTCGTCTGGTCCAGGGACAGTCGACGATATTTGCCGGGAGGGATCTCGGCGTGTGTACCGGCAAACTGGACGAGCGCGGAGGAGTCGGCCGGCCAGTGTCCTTCCGTGCGGTAGAAGGTGTGCGCGGCATCGACCACATCCATCAACTCGTTGATGACGGCGAAGGAGACGGCATAGCCCAGTGCGGCCTCCATCACGGACTTCTGCGCCTGAGTTGCCGTCGCGGGGGTGGGTCGCCGGGACGTGGCGCAGGAGGTTAGCAGGCAGAGGAGGATGATGACCAGCGGGAAGCGCATCGCGGTGCCCCTCAGTTGTTCAGGGGCGGTATTCTTTTGGCAGTTCGTCGGCGACGCGCTCAAAGGCGAAGTAGCCGTAGAAGGTGATGCCGTAGGGGTCGATGGGATCGCCTTTGTAGTCCACCTCCGTCGCTCCCTTTTCGAGCTGGATCATGGAGGTCTGGAACTTGGGCTGGGCGCCCACGACCCGGTTGCCCCAGGTCAGGTAACGCGGGTCCTCCGTTTCCCTGGTGTAGACGATCTCAACATATCCGGGGAAGTCGAGCGTCTTCTCCAGGTTCGATGGGCCGTCCTTTACGAACTCTGACGGCTCGATGGGGAACCGGTTGCCGCCCTGCATGCCTCGTTGCTGCATGCCGGGGAGGCCTGCAAAGGTTCCCCGCCCCATCCCCTGCTGGTTGGCGGGGCGGTGGTAGAGCATGAACCCTTGATCCTTCCACGAGCCGTCGAATACCGAAAGGATGAAGTGGCGGAACGAGCCGAAATAGGCTTTCCGGCGGTTGCCCTGCCAGATGGCGGCCTGAGCCGGGCTTTCCGGCGTCATTTCTTCAAACAGCGGCTCGCCGTCGTATTTGGTGCGTCCGGCCTCGGCCTCGAACTCTTTGAGGAAGTACTGAATCCGGTAGCCGAGCGCGTGGTTCTCGATGACGAGAGGTTCGCTCGCCCGCGCAGTGAAGGTCCCCAGCCGATCCTCGAAGTCGAGTACCGTGGGGTTCAGGATCTTGGTCTCATCGGCGTTGGGCGTCTCGCCGATGAAGAGGTCCGTGAATTTTTCCAGGCGGGCCTGCCACTTCCGGTTGCGCTTTCCTTCCAGGGTGACTTCCGGAGCCTGCACGACGGCGGGCTTGAGCTTGAAGTCGAACGTGTGCGTGCCGCCTTCACGAAGGACGATGTCCTGGCTGCCCGACTCGAAACCGATCATGGAGACGTAGAGCCGGTGCGCGCCGACGGGTACGGCATCCAGCCGGTAGGCACCACCGGCATCGGCGACGGTGCCGTTCATGGAGACCGCGATGAAGACGTGCGCCCCTTGCAGGGGCTCGCCGGTCTCGGCGTTGGTAATGTGGCCTACGAGCGTAGCGGTAGGCACGGCCTGGGCTGACACGAGCTGCGGGAAGAGCAGGAGGAATACGAGCGGCGTGAGGAGCCGGGGGTAGCGGGAGGTCATGGTCGAAGATGTCACGTGCGGAAAAGGCTATGCGGGCAGCACGGCCGGGACGGGCTCGAGGCTGCAATTTTCGGGCCGATGGGTGTTGCATGAGCCGGGACGGTAAGCAGCAGTCCAATCATGCCGATTTTGTCCATTCGGTTGGGCGGCGGCTGGCCTAAATGGATGTGTCCGAGTGTTCACGTGAGATGCTGAAACGAGTTCAGCACGACAAGATGGGAGGTCGGTGCCGGGGATGGGTTGTGACTTTGGGGCTGGTGGCGGCGGCTTTTGTTTGTGTGGGTCTCCCCTCTCCTGCTCTCGTTATGCGATTCATCTTTCTACTTTCGGTTGCCATTCTGGCTCTTGGCTCCCCGTTGACCGGCCTCGCACAGCAGCGGCCTGGGGCCGAGGGGGTGCTGCGTCTCGTCGACTGGCCGGAGCGGTCGATGGCGGAGCACGGTGCGTCGGGGAGGCAGATCGAGCGGGAGCTGGCGCGGCACGAACTGTTGCCATTCATCGACACGCTGCGGGTGGGGTATCGGTACGAGCGACAGGAGGATGGGCCGCGCCTAACGGTCGCGCTGGAGTGGAAGCCAGGCGCATACGGGATGCTGGACAGGAAGCGCGTTCCGTATACCGAGATGCCGGACTCGATCCTGGTTACCTCGCTGGTGCTCCGCGCCGACGTGTATGCACGTGGGGAGCAGGTCACCGAAGCGGTGATCCGGCTCGACGGGCTTCGTCTCGCGGCATCGCCCCGTGTGTATTCGTCGGACGTGCCGCACCTGGCCTGGCGCGACCTGTTCGTGCACACACCGCCTCCGGCGGCCCGCCGCATTTTCGAGGGGGGCTTCGACCTGCGCAACCTCGACATCCTTTCGGCGACGTTTGAGTCGTACGGGGACTCTGATGAAGCAATGGCCGAGTATCATGAGCCGGATGGCCGCCCCTCCCGCCACTCGGATTACGACGTAGATGCCATAACGGACGTATTCATTGACCTGAGCTGGCTGTTCCGCCCGCAGCCGTGGGTCGTCGATGGGCATGTGGATGATGACGGAGCGCGCCACGAACCCCGGGGCGGCGACATGGGCCGGGACGCGTCCGGCGGCGGCGAACGGGGTAGCGGGCGCGGAAGTGAGCGGACGCAGGCAGAACCCTCACGGGAAGAAGGGACTACAGGCTCTGCGGACGGTTCGAAAGCGCGGGGGCACCGACGGAAGGCAGAGGCAGATACCAAGGACTCCGGCGACGATTCGGACGATGATGATAGCGAACTGCTGCCTGCGGCGCTCACGGCGGTAGCTGCGGTCGGCGTGCTGGCATATGCGGGCGGCACTGTCGGTTACTTCGGGAATGCCAGAACAGCCCCTATCGGGCTCGCGGCCGGGCTGGTGCGTCCGTCAGGTGGCTTCTTGCTTCAGGCGAGCGTGAACGAGGCGGTACTCCGCGGCCAGGGAGAGGAGCACCTGCTGGCAAAGGCGCTGGCCTTTCATCAGGTGCTGCCGACGGCGATCCAGCCGGCCATCGGCGCCGGGGTGCTGGTGAGCTATGCGAACGAGAAATACACGTATGAGCCAAGTCTGTCGCTCGGGGCGGTAGCCAACTTCGGGCCGGTGGTGCTGATGGGAGCGTACGACGTCGCGCTGGGCGGGGTGGAGCTTTCGGCGGCGTTCAACTTCCGGAGCGAGCGTTCCGGGCTGGACGTACCGTGAAGCCGCGCCGGATTGAATGAACGCCGCGTGGATGCTACCGGCGTTTTGCATTGATTTGTTACGCATCCCGGACTATGTTGCGACCACAGCCCGGGCCGCCATTCGCTCATGGCACAAACCGGCTGGCCGCTGCCGTTTTCTTCAGTTCCTGTTTCCGTCCTGCATGCAGACCGGCCCATCCTCAATACGGCGCCTCTCCCCTGCCCTGTTCGCATTGCTGTTTTCACTCCTGGCCTGCGACGCCTACGGGCAGAGCGCGGCTGTGCGCGGCTTCGTGACGGATGCGGCGAACGGCCAACCCATGCAACTGGTGAGTGTGGGACTGGATGCGGTGGACGGGGAGGCCTTCCACGGGGCCATCACGAACGAGGACGGGGCCTATGCGCTTCTCGGCCTGGCCCCAGGGCGATACGCCCTGCGGGCCTCCTTCATCGGATACGCGACGTACGTCGACACCCTGCGCCTGCAAGCAGGGAAGATCAGGCTGGAAAACATCGCGCTGCATCCGGCCACCTCCACGCTAAACGAGGTCGTGGTTGAGGACGAACGCGCGGGCGGGGGTGCGCGTGTAACTGCCGGGCAGCAGACGATCCGTCCAGCCGACATCGAGCTCGTGCCCACCCCCGACCTTTCGGCGGACCTGGTCGGATATCTGACGACGCTGCCCGGCATCGTGACCACGGGCGACCGGGGCGGCCAGCTTTTCATTCGAGGCGGCGAGCCGTCGCAGAACCTGGTGCTGCTGGACGGCATGCCGGTGTACCAACCGTTCCACCTGCTCGGGTTTTACTCGGCTTTCCCGGCGGACGTGCTGCGCTCCGCCGACCTCTATGCGGGCGGGTACGGGGCCGAGTACGGCGGGCGGCTCTCCTCCGTCCTCGACATCACGACGCGGAACGGCAACAACAGGCGGTTCGCCGGGGCCGTATCTGCCTCGCCCTTCGTCAGTTCTGTCCAGTTGGAAGGCCCCATCGTCCCCAGGCACGCCTCGTTCCTGGTTTCGGCGCGGCAGTCGTTTCTCGAACAGGGTGCGGAGCGGATCATCGACACGCCCCTCCCCTTCAAGTTCGGCGACGCGCTGGCCAAGCTGAACGTCGAGCCAAGCCCCTCCAGCCGCCTCTCCATCACGGCCCTGAGCACGTATGACCGGGGCCAGCTTACCGGTAATCCCGGAGCGGTCACGCGCGACGAACTGCGGTGGCAGAATCAGGTCATCGGGGGCCGTTTCGTGTCGCTGCCCCGCCGGATCCCGTTCATCGGAGAACTCCAGTTTTCCTACTCGCACCTGAATTCGGAGCAGGGGCCGCCGAATACACCGACGCGATCCTCCGTGGTGCAAGAGGTACACGCCTCCGCGAAGGGCACATTTCTGCGGGGCAACTTCGTCAATACTCAGGCGGGGGTGGACATCAGTGTCTTCAGCATGCGGAACAACCTCGGCGGAGCGTTCCAGAATACCTTCTTCGACCACATCGCCTTCCAGGAAGTGGCAGTCTACTTTCAGCCGGATTTCAAGCCCGCGCCGGGCCTTAGCATCCGTCCGGGCGTGCGGTTCCCGTTTTACCGCCTCGACGCCCATCCGCACGTGGAACCGCGCCTGCGCGTCGTGTGGGAGCATGGCATCCACCAGATCAGCGGGGCCGCCGGGTTGTACTACCAGGAAGTAGTGGGCGTAAACGACCGGCGGGATGCCACCAGCGTCTTCACGGCCTGGACCTACGTGCCGGGTACCGGCGCCCGGCCGGCCGACATCCGCGCGGGCCGGGTCGGACGGGCCCTCCATGCGCTGCTCGGGTACCGGATCAGTCCCCGGCGCGAGCTCGACCTCTCCGTCGAAGGGTTCTACAAGAAGATCGACAACCTGTTCGTTCCTGAGTGGACGGCCTATCCGCGCCTGACGACCCGGCTTCAACCGGCGTCGGGGCGGTCGTACGGGTTCGACGCGCGGTTGGGGTACGAATCGAAGCGGCTGACGGTCGGGCTGAATTACGGCTATTCGAGCACACTGTACAGCGCGGACCGTGTGCGATACCAGTTGTGGTACGGCGACGAGACGCTGGTGTACAACCCGCCCCACGACCGCCGGCATCAGGTCAACGCCCTCGCGGGCATCACACTGGCGGGAATCGACTTCAACGTACACTGGCAGTTCGGCTCTGGCCTCCCGTTCAGCCAGGCGCGCGGGTTCGACGGGTTCATCCTGATGCGCGGCCCCCGCGTCGACGTATCGCAGCAGGGCACGCGGCGTGTGATCTACGAACGTCCGTACAACGCTCGCCTGCCCACGTTTCACCGCCTGGACGTGTCCGCCGAGCACACGTTCACCTTCCGCCGGGCGGCGCTGACGGTGCAGGCGAGCGCCATAAACGTGTACGACCGGCGCAACATCTTTTACATGGACGTCTTCACGCTCCAGCGCACCGACCAGCTTCCGTTCGTACCGTCGCTCGGCATCAAGGTCGCCGTTCGGTAAGGGCGTGTTATGCACTTGAATCAGCTAAACTGCCGGTGCCCTGTACGTGTTCACCTCCGGCGCGAACGCAGGCGCATTCTGGCTCCATGTGCTGCCTGGATCCCCGACCGGGGTCGGGGATGACGGGTGGGGAAATGAGGATGACGGGAGAGAAGTCTTTTGAAGTTAATAACCCCCTCTTATGCCATTGATGCGTTCGACCTTCCGCCTCTTTGCCTTCCTGATCGTTCCTCTCGTGCTGGCCGCCGGGCTGCTCGGGTGCGAGGAGGACGTGATAGGAGTCACCGGGGAGGACCATCCGTTCACCCTGTTCGGCATTCTCAACCCGATCGCGGATACACAGAAGGTCCGCGTATTCCCTATCAACGGGAAGCTGGAACAGGGGAGCGCCGCGCCTATCGACGCCGTCGTCACGAGCACGGACCTGCAAACGGGCGACGTGAGAACCTGGCAGGACTCCATCCTGAGCTTCCCCGACGGGTCGCACGGCTACCTGTACTGGGCGCCCTTCCGTCCCGAGGGCGGGCACACGTACCGGATCGACGTGACGCGCTCGGACGGCGAGCGTAGCAGCGCTCAGGCGACGGTGCCGAATCCCTTGCGCTTCCAGTCAGCCATCTTCGCGGGGCAGGTGACGATCCCGCTCACGTTCGGCACCAGTGCCACTCGGCTTCGGTCATTCGATATCGAGTACCGGGTCCGATTCGGGTGCGTGGCGGGATATCGGGATACGCTCCGGTATTCGTATATGCGGGACTCGTATCCTACGGGCGAGGGTTTACGGATCGACCTCCCCTTCTCTGAATTGCACGCGGAGATGGTCGACTCTCTCATGTGGCAGAGCCACTACTTCGCAGGCTACGGCATCTACCTGCAGCACGCGATAATACGGATGATGGTTACTGATGCAGGCTGGAACCCGCCGGACGGTGTATATGACCCGGAGGTGTTGATCGAACCAGGCACCTTCTCGAACGTGGGAAATGGATTCGGATTCCTCGGCAGCGGCTATTACGTAGAGAAAGAGCTCGAACCATCCGACGAAGCGCTCCAGGCAGCGGGGTTCCGGCTCAGGGAGTTCCCATTGGACCCGAGAGACTGCCCCTCTGATCGAATCCCCTCCACAGCCGGCAAACCATAGCGACATGTTACGGAGGTCTTCGGGTGTTTCGCCGCTTGAAGAAATGCGCAAATCAGGATGCGCTCCGCCTTCGTCATCCAAATCTGCTTATCCTGATACCACGTTGCCGATACGGTTGTACAAAGTAGACGGCTGACCGTGGAACGCAGACCGCCCCTGCCCTTGCGTGTGGCAAAGAACATCCAGCAGCACACGCGGGTATCATCCGGCACAACCGATTGTTAAACTGCCATTTACCTCCCCCGTGATCCTCATCCTCACACCGGACACCAATCCTGCCGGCCCCGACTACCAGCAACTCATCGGCTACCTGAACGACCTGGACGGGATCGATTACCGCATCCACCAGGTTCAGGGCGCGCAGCAACTTCTGACGGAGATTTACCTGATCGGCAACACGGCAGCGCTCACAGTCGATCAGATGAAGAGCCTGCCGACGGTGGAGCGGGTGGTGCGCGTCTCGGAGCCGTACCGGATCCTGGGCCGCCACAAGGGGGACGACCGCCCTTCCCATTTCGAGTACAACGGCGTCCTCTTCAGCCAGGACAACCTGAACGTGTTCGCCGGCCTGTGCGCGGTCGACACGCCCGAGCACGTCGAGCTAATGATGCGGGCCTTGCAGGAGAACGGGCAGGTCTGTACGCGCATGGGCGCCTACAAGCCCCGCACGAGCCCCTACGCCTTCCAGGGCCACGGCAGGACCTGCCTACCCTGGGTATTCGACCTGGCCGGAAAGTACGGCATCAAAGTGATCGCCATGGAGGTCACGCACGAATCGCACGTGGACGACATCCGGGGAGCACTCCGGCAGACCGGTAGTCCGACAGGCGTAATGCTCCAGATCGGCACACGCAACACCCAGAACTTCGAACTCTTGAAGTCAGTGGGGCGCCAGCACGACTTCCCGGTGCTCATCAAAAGAGGATTCGGCATCACGCTGGACGAGTCCCTGAACGCGGCGGAGTACCTGGCGAGCGAGGGCAACACACGGGTCGTGTTCGGTTTACGGGGCATGAAGACGAACATGGGCGACCCGCACCGCAACTTCGTGGACTTCGCCCACGTGCCCGTAGTGAAGCGCCTCACGCGCATGCCGGTGTGCATCGACCCGTCGCACTCGGTGGGCTCACGCGACCGCGGACCGGAGGGCATCCTGGACACGATGCACGTGACGGCGCAGGGCGTCATCGCCGGGGCCAACATGATCCTGGTCGACTTCCACCCGAACTCGAAGAAGGCGCTCGTGGACGGACCCCAGGCGATGCAACTCCCCGAGCTACCTCATTTTCTCGAAGACGTGCGCATCGCACGGGAAGCCTTCGAGAAGCGGGCGGCGCTCGCCCGGCGCTACAAAGAGGCCGGAGAAACCGTTTCTCAGCCCGTTGCGGCGTGAACAGCGGGTTGAAGGTTATCCCGACGCGGCATCGTCAGTGTGGCAGGCGGGGGCGAAGCCTTCCATAGGTCCAGGTGCCGGCCAACGCGCTGAGCAGGGCAACGGCGATGACGCCAATCCCGCTTCCGAGGAGGGCAAACAATGGACCGGGGCAGGCACCCGTAAGCGCCCAGCCCAGACCGAAGCATACCCCTCCGGCGACGTAGCGGGTGCCATGCCCCAGCACCTTGGGAGGGATCACGAGGGGATCGCCGTCCAGTGTTCGTGCACCGAGCCGCTTCATCAACTGGACGGAGGCGATCGCAACTGGAAGGGCCGTGCCGAAAATCCCGAACATGTAGAATCCCTGAAACCGAAACATCTCCTGGATGCGAAACCAGGAGACGGCCTCGCCTTTCGTAAGGACGATGCCGAAGAGGATTCCAACGAGAAAGTACACGCCCAGTCCAAAGGAGCGGCGAGCCGCTGCAACACCGGATTCCGGCTCAGAAAGCGTCGTTTCCATAGACGTACCTCTACAGGATCAGGGGTAAGAGGACAAAGGTGCCGATGAGCCCGCCCACAAAGAAGGCGGCCAGCGCGAGGAAAGAAGCGGGCTGGAGGTCGGCCACCCCCGAGAGCCCGTGCCCGGAAGTACAGCCGCCGGCGTACGACGTGCCGAAACCCACCAGAAAGCCGCCCAGGACGATCACCGAAAGACCTCGCCACGTGAGCAGGCTTCCCCAACTGAAGAGGTCCGCAGGTACCAGGCCCCGGAAATCGTGAATGCCGAGCGCGGCCAGGTCGGCTTTGGTCTGTGCCGAGATCGCAACGGGGTCCGGATTTGCAAAAAGATACCCGGCCAGGAAGCCACCCACGACGATTCCTGCCACGAAAGCCAGATTCCAGCCTCCCTCCTGCCGCCAGTTATAGCGGAAGTAGGCGATATCGCCCGGAGTGAGTGCGGCGCAGGCGTGCCGGAGGTTGCTGGAAACGCCGAATACTTTGTTGCCCAGAAGGAGCAACAACGGCACGAAAAGGCCGATCAAAGGCCCCGCCACGTACCAGGGCCACGGCCGAAGCAGAATATCAGGCATATCTACAGGGTTATGGATAGGTGAGGGTGCGCCGCCGCCGAAAGGCAATAGACCATGTCCGACGGCATCTGTGCGTATGACGTAGTACCCGATCCGTTCGGTTGAGTTCGGCCTTGTATCTCATCGAACGGTATGTGATACCAAATCCGGTAGAAGCGTTAAAGAAAGCTGTCAATTGCGAGCCTGCGAAGCAATCTCCAAAGGAATGGCTACTTGCGAGGAGATTGCTTCGTCGCAAGCTCCTCGCAATGACAGCCATTCGTAAGTGTTGTGCCGGATTTGGTGTGACACGATGCTGACACCCCACCCCCCGTACCTTATGGTTGTCAACATATCCACATGGTACTTGGCAGGCGTCTCGCCGCCACGTACTTTGGAAACTTGTTCTGATGCATCTCCTGGTGGATTCGTGTACAAGGGAGCCGAGCATGTAAATAGCGAAGGACTCATGTAGAACCGCCAGGGGCCTAAGTGCTTAACCAAACACAGCAGGAGGTGTACTCATGGCACGTGGAATCAACAAAGTTATTCTCGTCGGAAACCTGGGGCAGGACCCGGAACTCCGGTATACGGGAAACGGCACGGCCGTCTGCAACATGCGGCTGGCCACGAACGAGGCTTACAAGGACCAGGACGGCAACCTGGTCGACAAGACGGAGTGGCACAGCGTGGTAGCATGGGCCCGGCTGGCCGAGATCTGCGGCGAGTACCTGAAGAAGGGCTCGCAGGTATACTTCGAGGGATCGCTTCAGACGCGCACCTGGGAGGACAAAGACGGCCAGACGCGCTACACCACTGAGGTGAAGGCCCGGGAGATGATGATGCTGGGCGGCCGCGGCGAAGGCGGCGGTTCGGACGACTACGACCAGCGTCCCGCTTCGGCGGCACCGCAGCGCCAGCCGGCTGGCCGGCAGGGCGGCGGCAACCAGCGGCCGCAGCAGGCGCCGCAACGCCAGCCCCAGCGGCAGCAGGCTGCGCAGACCGACGACTATACGTTCGAGCCGGACGACGACTTGCCGTTCTAACGAAAGTCAGCTTTTGCAAAAAAGGCAGCGGTGGTATCCACCGCTGCCTTTCTTTTGCTATACAATGCGGCTGAGGTACCCTGCTACGGCATGAGCGCCCGGAACCCCGTTGCTCCACCTTTGTTTGACTTAGTCCGTAGACTTAGTCTTATCGCGTCCAACCCTGGAATCACTCATGAAGACGGTCGGTGTCCATCAGGCTAAGACCCACCTCTCCGACCTGCTCCGCCGCGTCGAAGCGGGAGAGACTGTGGTCATCATGCGGCGTGGCGAACCTGTAGCCGAACTCCGGCCGGCAACCCTGCCACCGCAACGCTCGGCAGGCACACTCGCCTGGGAACTGCCGGACCGAGAGGAATTGTTGGGCGCGCTCGCGCCTGACCCGGAGATCGAGGCTGATTTTTACGGTGATTGACGATACGCGATATGTCCGCCCGTACCCGACGCTGTAGCACCACGAACGGGTAGCCGCACCCACGGACGACTGTATGTACTTGCTCGACACCTTCGCTTTGATCGCCCTGTTGAGCGCTCCTGATCGCCTCAAGTCCGATGCGTACGATATGCTCACGGACTCGGCCCAGCGCGTCTACTTTTCTCCAGCGAGCATCTGGGAGATCGAGATCAAGGTCAAAATCGGCAAGCTCGTCCGTCCCGCCGCTGACGTCATCCATGCGGCCCGCAGGCAGGGTTACGAAGACCTGCCGGTGATTGCAGAACATGCCGCCGCCGCGGGCCGGCTCCCCATGCACCATAGAGATCCCTTCGACCGGCTTCTCATCGCACAAGCGCTCCATGAAGGGTTTACCGTCGCGACAGCCGATCCGCGCTTCGCATCCTATGGCGTTCCAATTATTTACTGTTGAGCCGCAGTAATTTCTCGGCTCGGGATCTACAAGGCCGGGTGGGCATTAGCTCCGCTGCCTCACCATTTTCGGTCCTCTGCCCATGAAGTCTTTGACTCACCATCCCCTCTCCCCGGCTCTCCTCGCCATTTCAGTGGTGGTAACGGGGTTTCTGTTGCTGGCCCCCACCCCGGCACAGCCGCCCCACCCGGCGAGCGGTCCAGGGGCATCCGGGCATCTTTTTGCCGCGCAGACCTGCACGTCGTGTCATAACCTGCCGCCCGGTGGGATCCCCGACAGCCTGCGGTTTCTCGAAGGGAGGATGCAATTGAGCCAGGCGGCTTGGGCCGATTCGGCGCACCTGGCCGCCCGGTGCGGCTCGTGCCATGCCGCGCCCGACCCCGGCCAGCTTCCCAGGTCGCGCTGGCCCGAAGCCATCTCGTACATGGGACAGGTGCAGTACTACGTGCAGGCGGTGCCGGCCCATGAGAACTACCGAGGGTGGGCACAGGCACACAGCAAGGAGAATCTGGACATCCTCCATTACTTCCTGGCCTTCAGCAAGGACGCCGAGAAACTACCGCCCGACCCGGCGATTTCCGGTATCCGATTCACACCTGCGACTATCGGAGCCGATATCAGTCCCGATATGCCACCCCGCATCGCCAACGTCAACGTCGTGGACCTGGATCAGAATGGGGCGCCCGACGTGCTGGTCTGCAACTTCAACGGGACGCTCGTCACGTGGATTCACCGGGAGGGTACCACCTGGAAAGAGCGTCCACTGGCCCGCTCTCCGTATGCCGGGCACACGGAAGTGGCCGACATAGACAAAGACGGGAATCTCGACATCATCGTGTCCGTGCTCGGAACCGACGTCCCCTCGGACAAGCGCGGCGGTGCGGTAGCGCTCATCATGGGCCAGGGGGATATGCAGTTCGGGGGCAAGGTCATCCTGACCGACGTCGGGCGTGTCGCAGACACCCGGCCAGGCGACTTCGACGGGGACGGGGATGTCGACCTGGTCGTCGCCATCTTCGGATGGCTTAAGGAAGGAGAGATCGGCTGGCTGGAGCAGCAGGACAGCCTGTCGTTCGTATATCACCGCGTGGTGAAGGAGACGGGCGGCGCTAACGTGATCCCGACGGACCTCAACGGAGACGGCGCGCTGGACTTCGTGGCACTGCTCACACAGGAGCACGAAGAAGTCACGGCCTTCCTGAACGACGGGCACGGTACTTTTGCGCCACACGTGCTGTACAAGGCCGCGTTTCCGACCTTCGGCTCGTCCGGCATCGAGCTGGTCGACCTCGACCAGGACGGCGACCTCGACGTGCTATATACGAACGGCGATGCAGTGGACCTGGCTTCGCCGATGGTCCGGCCCTACCACGGCGTCCAGTGGCTGGAG
>DASSAV010000435.1:0-2952 GCA_035699265.1 Rhodothermales bacterium | reverse complement strand
CGCTGATCCGCTGCTCGTACCAGTCGATCGCCTCCACCTCCTCGATGAGCGACACGGCCATTCGCGCGAACGACCGCGTCTCCTGGCTCAGCTCGTCCGCCGGCTCGTGGTATTGCTGAAATCCCATGTCCCCCTCCTGCTTCAAGTTTGTCGATGCTCCGCCCCTCTGCAAACCGGATGAACCGCAACCTGAGTTCCTGCCCGGTATCGACAAGTACGTGACGATCCGCCGTGCTCCCCACAAATCGGCGGCCAGCGGTCGGCCGTCAGCGGTCGTTCACTCATACCTGAGGCTGTCCACCGGATTCGCCAGCGCCGCCCGGACCGCCTGGAAGCTCACCGTCACGAGCGCCACAATCAGCGCCCCCATCCCCGCCAGCACGAACACGCCCACGCCCGGCTCGATGTGGTACGCGAAGTCGTTCAGCCACCGCTCCATCCCGAAGTAGCCCACCGGCGCCGCAATCACGACTGCAACCAGGATCAGCACCACGAACTCCTTCGAGAGCAGCAGCACCATGTCCCGCACACTAGCTCCGAGCACCTTCCGGATGCCGATCTCTTTGGTCCGCTCCTCCGCCGTGAATGCCGCAAGGCCGAACAGGCCCAGGCAGGCCACCAGGATAGACACCAGCCCGAATGCCCCGAAGATCCGCTCCAGCCGAAGCTCGGACCGGTACGCCTCATCCAGTTCGTCGCTCAGGAACGAGAACAGCAGCGGACGGTCCGGCACGAACTCCTTCCACGCACGCTGGACCGAAGCAAGGCCCTCGGCGGTGCGGCCCTTCTGCAAGCGGGCCATGATGTAGGGGACCCACAGATCGGGCCCCTGCCTTTGCTGGATAGGGACGATGATGATGGGCTCCACCTTCTCATACAGGGACAGAAAGTGAAAGTCCCGCACGACGCCCACGATGCTCAAACCGCCATTGATGTTCTTGAGCGCCTCCCCCAGCGGGTGTTTGTATTCCGCCGTCCTGAACGCTGCCTCGTTGACGATAGCTGGATTGCTAATTTCGCTACCGCCCGGCGGCTGGAAATCCCGCCCGGAGACGAGCTTCAGACCAAGCGTCCTGAGATAGTCCTCATCGGCTGATACGATGAGGAACCGAATATGGGCGCCCGTCGAGTCCCAGAACCCCATGGTCATGCCCACGTGGCCCGGCAACCCACCGCGCGTCACGGAAACGATGCCTGGGCTGGAAACCATCGCGCGCTTGAGATCCTCGTATGCTCCGGAACTCAGCCTCCCGAGGGGATTCGAGATCAGCACGACCTGATCATCATTCGCGTTCAGCCGCTCTGTCCGCACGAAATGCATCTGCTGCTGAATGACTACCGTGGCGAGGATCAGCGCTACCGATGCCGCGAACTGAAACACGACCAGTCCCTTCCTCAGGCCGGCCCAGCCTGCGCCGCGCGTAGAGCGGCCCTTCAATACCCGCACCGGTTGAAAGCCCGACAGCATCAGCGCCGGATACGCTCCGCTCAGCAGTCCAACCGCGAGCACGAACAGAATAAGAAATCCCACCTCTTCGGAGGTCCACCTGAACTCGGACGAGAGGTTAACGCCCACGACCGCATCGAAGGCCGGGAAGATCAGGCTGATCAGCACCAGGGCCAGCGCGAGCGCCAGGAACGCCGTCACGACCGACTCCACCAGGAACTGCCGGGCAAGCTGTCCGCGGTGCGCCCCGACCACCTTTCTTACACCGACCTCTCTGGCCCGCCGGGCGGCCCGCGCCGTGGCGAGATTCATGTAGTTCACGCACGCAATCAGCAGAATCAGCAGGGCCGCCGCACCGAACATGTACAGATACAGCAGCGGTCCGCTCTTCGTAGCCGGTGCGTTGAGATCCGGGTGCAGGTGGATCTCCGTCAGCGGCTGAAGGTGGAGGCTCACATCGCCGCCGCTGGAATGTGTCGCATCGCTGTGTGCTCGTACGCTCTCCCGGACATAGGCGGGCAGCTTCCGCTCGAACGCCTGCACATCTACCCCTTTCCGCAGAAGCAGGTAGGTGGAACCAAACGAGTAATTCCAGTGCATCTGCTCCGGGCTGACTTCCCGGCGATGGGCCAGCATCTGGAACTGAACTGACGAGTTGGTCGGCACGTCCTGAATGACCGCCCTGACGGTATAATCCACCGTATCCGAACCAGCAATCGTAAGCGCTTCTCCGATGGGTGAGCGATCCCCGAAATACTTACGCGCGAATGAGCGGGTAAGGACGATGGCGCCGGGATTCTTCAACACATCCGATAGGTCGCCTTCAAGCGCCTCAAAGGAGAACACGTCGAAGAAACCATTGTCCGCTGTCAAATAGCCCTCTTCGTATCCACGTTTGCCCCCAGCCGTCACGAGTACCTGGTCGACGGGATCGCCGAACCGGATGACCCGCTCGACTTCGGGGAATCGCGCCTCCAGTTCGGGCGCGACCATCACCGGCGGCGGCGTGTACTCACCCCCATTGATACCGGTTACGGATACGCGGTAGATCCGGTCGGCCTTCTCGTTGAAGCGGTCGTACGTTAGCTCGTCCCGGATGAAGAGCAGGATCAATAGGCAGGCGGCCAGCCCCACTGCCAGCCCGGCCACGTTGATGAAGGCGTACAGCCGCTGCCGCCGCATGGTGCGCAGGACGATCGTGAGGTAGTTCCGTAGCATGCGCCGCACCGGGTATGAGGAATGGGGTGCCAGGCTATCTTACAACTGGCGTGCCACTCCTCCAACGCCCATTCCGGCCTGTTTGCGTAGCTGTCCCATCGCGGGGTGTCCGCATGCGTACAGCAACTGTTCGGCTGCGGACACTCATACCAGATCCATGATATGATTGTGCATGGTCGCCTACGGACTGGGTGTGTTTGAGGGTGCAACAGGCTCCGGCCTTCCAGGGCGTCTCCCCTGTTTGCACGGGCATTTTGAGGGATTGGCCGGGCGGTGGTTCGGGGGCG
>DASSAV010000434.1:0-14682 GCA_035699265.1 Rhodothermales bacterium | reverse complement strand
CGTCCCCGCACCGCCCGACGCGATTACCGGCACGTTCACGCACCCGCCGAGCGTCCGGAGCAGTTCCAGGTCGTAACCGTCCTTCGTGCCGTCCCGGTCCATCGAGGTCACGAGCAGTTCACCCGCCCCGCGCCGTTCGGCTTCCATCGCCCACTCGATCGCGTCGATGCCCGTCGGCCTCCGTCCTCCGTGCGTGAAGACCTCCCACCTGGGGTTGTCGCCGGGCACCCGCTTGGCGTCGACCGCCACCACCATGCACTGGCTGCCGAAATCCTCAGCTCCCGCCGTGATGAGGTCGGGGTCCCGCAGGGCCGCCGAGTTGAGAGAGACCTTGTCCGCCCCGGCGTGCAGCATCGCCCGGATGTCCTCCAGCGTGCGGAGCCCCCCGCCGACCGTCAATGGAATAAAGACCTGGTCCGCCGTCCGCCGCACCACGTCGTGCATGATGCCCCGCTCCTCGTGTGTGGCCGTGATGTCGAGAAACACCAGCTCGTCCGCACCCGCCGCGTCGTAAAACCGCGCCTGCTCCACCGGGTCCCCCGCGTCGATCAGATCGACGAAGTTAACCCCCTTAACGACGCGCCCCCGGTTCACGTCGAGGCAGGGAATGATCCTCCTGGCAAGCAAATCGATTCTGGATTCGGTGATTTTGGATTCTGGATTCGGTGATTTTGGATTCTGGATTCTGAAATCGCGGTCCTGTCGAAGCGAGGAGGTTCCCGATTCCAAAATCGGCAATCCAAAATCCAAAATTGAACTAGCAATCAGCCCCGACGGGTTCGGCCTTGAGCTGGGCTGTGGAAAAGCAATTCAGGTCCACGTCTTGCTTCTGGTTCCAGCACCAGAACTGCTGGCAGGGGAATTTATTCTCGTAGAGCGCCCGCCCGACGATGACCGAATCCACCTTGTAGGCCGTCAGCTCCTTGATGCGAAGCAGATCCTGGTATCCTCCGATGCCGCCCGACGCCGTAATGCGGGCCTGCTCAAGCCGCTCGCCCATCTCGCGGTAGGCTTCTACGTTCGGCCCGGCGAGCGTGCCGTCCCGGCTGATGTCGGTGTAGACGATGCGGCGGCATCCCCGGTGCTCCATGTCCAGGGCGAGCTCGATGGCGTCGATGCCGCTTCCTTCCGTCCAGCCGTGGACCCGGACTTCCCCGTCGCGGGCGTCGATGCCGACCGCGACGCGGCTACAGCCGAACCGGCGGACAGCCTCGGAAACGAGGTCGGGATCCCGCACGGCCGCCGTTCCGATAATCACCCGGTACACCCCCAGGTTCAGCGCCTCCTCTACGTCCTCGATGGTCCGGATGCCGCCGCCGAGCTGGATGGGGATGTCGAGCGCCTCGCAGATAGACTGGATGACGGCGCGGTTGTCCTGCCAGTCGCTGGAGCCGCCACGTGCTGCGTCGAGGTCGACCAGGTGAAGGGCACGGGCGTTCTGGATGCGCCATAGCTTCGCCATCTTAACCGGGTCGTCGAAGTAGACCGTCTCATGGGCATACGAGCCCTGGTAGAGCCGGACGCACTTGCCGCCGCGGAGGTCTATTGCCGGTATGACGAGGGTCATCTGCTTTGAGGAGGCACACTGCACGGAACTACACAAATCAATCTGTCACAGCAACGCAACACGCAACAAACGTCAAAACCCGTGCCCGAAGCTGTGTTCGTTTCAAAAGAAGAGGCAGGTGGCTCGGGGCGCCACCTGCCTCGTACATTTCTATATAAGTATGGTGCTGAAATTCCTCAATATATCCAGCCCATTCTTCTGACTCTTCTCGGGGTGAAACTGGACTCCGAACACGTTGTTCCGCCCTACAATGGCCGGAAACGGCATCCCGTACTCGCTGTGGGCGATCACGTCAGCGGTATCTTCGGGCAGGGCGTGGTAAGAGTGTACGAAGTAAAAGTACGCTCCCGGCTCGATGCCTTCCAGGAGTGGGGAAGATTGCTCGGGCACGATTCGATTCCAGCCCATGTGCGGGATTTTGAGTGGTTTCTCACCGTCCGTCGCTTCTTCGCTGGGCTCCGGGGCTCCTTTGTACGTTGGCACTCCGGCCGGCACGGGGTGGCCTGTAAACTTGACGACCCGTCCGGGGAGAATGCCGAGCCCTCGGTGGCGGCCCATCTCCTCGCTTTCCTCGAACAGCAACTGCATGCCGATGCAGACGCCCAGAAAGGGCTTGCCGCGCGCGACCGCGTCGAGGATCGGCTGTTCCAGGCCCCGCCGCCTGATCTCGGCTGCACAGGCCCCGAAGGCGCCTACACCGGGGAGGACCAGGCGCTCGGCACGCTCGATGTCCGCCACCCGGTCCGTCCGCAGCACGTCCACGCCCACGGCCTGAAACGCCTTCTCAATGGAGCGCAGATTGCCAATGCCGTAGTCGATGATGGTGAGCATGCGTGTCCGGTGGTTCCTGATGCGTATGCGTGGATCCTCCAACTCTCTAATATACAAGGCGTTTCGCCGGGGCACCTCCTGACCTCCCCCGATCCGTATAGATCCGGTGGTGGTCGGCTGTCGGCGGTCCGCCGTCGGCTACGGCTGGCTGAGTTCCCTAGAGCGCTGGGTGGCCGTGGCGACCGCGTTGATGAGCATGGTTCGCATCCCGTGGCTCTCCAGTTCCGCGATGGCGGCAATGGCCGTGCCGCCGGGGGTCGTGACCTCGTCGCGGAGGATGGCGGGGTGCTTGCCCGTCTCGATGACGAGCTTGGCCGCGCCGAAGATCGTCTGGGCCGCGAGCCGCAAGGCGATGGGACGTGGAATGCCCTGCTTCACCCCGGCGTCGGTAAGGGCTTCGACGAACATGTAAACGTATGCCGGACCGCTGCCAGAAAGACCCGTGACGGCATCCATCAGGTATTCCGGCACCACCTCCACTTTACCGACCGCCTCAAAGATCTGTCGGACGACGTCCAGGTGCTCCTTCGTGGCATGCTGGCCTGCTGCAATGGCCGTCGCGCCCTCGTCTACCAGCATGGGGGTATTCGGCATGGTGCGGACGACCGGCAGCGCCCGCCCCAGCGTCTTGAGAATGGCGTCCGACGTCAGACCGGCGAGGACGGAAACGAACAGCGTCTCGTCCTGAAGGTGGTCGCGTATGCTCGATACGACTTCGAGCGCACCCTGGGGCTTGACTGCGAGAACTACGATAGAAGCGTCCCGCACGGCCTCCACGTTGTCCGTACCCGTATGGATGCCGGGAAACTGGCCCTGAAGCTCCTCCAGCATCATCGGGTTGCGTCGCGTGGCCCGGATCTGAGCGGGCTCCAGGTCGTCTCCACGGATCAGCCCGCCGATAAGCGCACGCCCGATGTTGCCCGCCCCGATGACGGCGACGGTGTGGTTCTTTAATGGCATATTTGAAGGTCTGCGGGTTGTGGGTTGGTGAGTTGAGGGGTAAGAGGAGTCCAGGAATCGAAGAGCCTAAGAGATGGGTCTATGAGCCGAAGAGTCTAGGCGAGTAGGAAAATCAAGTTGAATGCATTACACGTGACCAAAGTTACGCGACACTCCTACCTTCCTAGATTCCTCGTCTCCCAGACTCCTTCACAACACACCCTTCGTCGATGGCACTTTCTCCTGCGCTTCGTCCCGGTGGACGGCCGTGCGCAACGCCCGGGCGGTGGCTTTGAAGGCGGCCTCGATCTGGTGATGCGTGTTCTCGCCGTAGAGGACGCTGATGTGCAGGTTGCACCCCACCTGCTCGGCGAAAGAGTACCAGAAGTGACGGACCAGCTCTGTGGAGAGATCGCCCACCTTCTCGCGGGAGAAGTCGGCGTCGAAGTGCAGGTAGAAACGGCCGGAGAGGTCGACTACCGCGCGGGCCAGTGCCTCGTCCATCGGGACGTAGGCGTGGCCGTAGCGGGCAATGTACGCTTTGTCTCCGAGGGCCTTCCCGAACGCCTGTCCGAGCGTGATGCCGACGTCCTCGACCGTGTGGTGCTCGTCCACCTGCAGATCGCCGGTACACTGCACCTCCAGGTCGAACCCACCGTGCCGCGCGAACAGGTCGAGCATGTGGTCGAGGAAGCCCACCCCCGTCTCGTTCCGGTACAGGCCCGTTCCGTCGAGGTCTATCGTGACGGAGACCTGTGTCTCCTTCGTCTCGCGGCGTACTTCCGCCTGTCTGGACTGAAAGGATTGGTCTTGCATGCGGGTAAGTGAGGTAAGGCGGCCCTGAATCCCGGATCGGAAATGAAATAGCGAAAGTAAGCCGGTTTCGTGGTAAAGAAAAGGTGAATGCGTTGTGGAGGGATCCAGCCCGGCAGGGCGGTGAACATGCAGACGGGGCTTTCGTTCTGTATACTCCCGCATCCAAAGAAGCTAATTGCCCGTCTATATGCCCGAGAAGGACTACAAACGCATCCTGGTCACCTCCGCCCTGCCTTACGCCAACGGGCCCATCCACCTGGGCCACCTGGCGGGGGCGTACCTGCCGGGCGACCTCTACTGCCGCTACCAGCGGCTGAAGGGGCGGGATCTCGTCTATATCTGCGGGTCGGACGAGATGGGCGTGGCCATCCTGATGCGGGCCTACAACGAAGGCATCACGCCGCAGGAAGTGGTAGACCGGTACGACGCGATGATCCGCGACAGCTTCAGCCGATTCGGCATGAGCTTCGACTACTACGGCCGGACCACCTCCGACGTTCACGCCGACACCACCCAGAGCATGTTCCGGGTCATCGACGAGAAAGGCTTTTTCAAGCTCAAGACGGAACAGCAGTTGTTCGACCCCGAGGCGGGCATCTTCCTGGCCGACCGGTTCGTGCGGGGCACCTGCCCGGTCTGCGGCTACGAAGACGCCTACGGCGACCAGTGTGAAAACTGCGGGTCCTCATTGAGCCCGACCGAACTCATCAATCCGAGGAGTGCGCTCACCAACGCGATGCCCGAGCTTCGGGAGACGGTACACTGGTATTTCCCGCTGGGCGACTGGCAGCCGAAGCTCGAAGCGTGGATCGCTACCCACCCGGACTGGAAGCCCAACGTGCTGGGCCAGGTGAAGAGCTGGTTTCAGGACGGGCTGAAGGACCGTGCCATGACTCGCGACATCCCGTGGGGTGTGCCCGTTCCGGATGACGTGGCTCGGCGGGCGGGCGTAGACGCCGCAGGCAAGGTGATCTACGTCTGGTTCGATGCACCTATCGGCTACATCTCCTTTACGCGGGAGTGGGCGCAGCAGCAGGGCGACCCGGAACTGTGGCGGCGGTACTGGCAGGACGAGGAGACGAAGCTGATCCATTTCATCGGGAAGGACAACATCGTCTTCCACGCTCTCATGTTTCCCGCAACGCTGATGGCGCACGGCGACTTCGTACTGCCCGCCAACGTGCCTGCGAACGAGTTCCTGAACCTGGAGGGCCGGAAGCTCTCCACCAGCCGGGGCTGGGCGGTCTGGCTGCACGAATATCTGGAGGACTTCCCGCCCGACCTGCTGCGCTACGCCCTGGCCTGTACCCTGCCCGAAACGAAAGACGCCGACTTTAGCTGGTTGGATTTTCAACTCCGCGTCAACTCCGAGCTGGCCGACATCCTGGGCAACTTCGTCAACCGGACGACGACTTTTGCCGCCCGGTACTTCGACGGGAAGGTGCCGCCGCTGGAAAACCCGTCGGAGACGGACCGGGAGGTGCTGGAGGCGCTGGCTGCGTTCCCGGACCGCATCGGGGCGGCCTACGAGACGTTCCACATTCGAGAGGCGGTGTTCGAGACGATGAACTTGGCACGGCTGGGCAATAAATATTTTAACGACACCGAGCCCTGGCATGCCCGGAAATCGAACCCACAGGCAGCGGCGAACACGATCCACGTCTCGCTCCAGCTCTGCGCCGCGCTGTCCATCCTGATGGAGCCGGTGCTGCCTTTTTCTACGGTCCGGCTTCGGAAGATGCTTAACTTTGAGGGCGTCCGTTCCAGTTTGCCGGGAAGCGGGGAGGGAGCGGGGTGGGACGATGCGGGAGGTTCACTGCTCGCGGCCGGGCACGTACTTGGCGAGCCGCAGATACTGTTTACCAAAATAGAGGATGAAGCCATTCAAGCGCAGATGGATAAATTGCAAGCAGCGGCCGCCGCGAGCGGCACGCCGGTCGATGGAGTGCCCGCCGATGAGGCTGAGAAGCCATACGAGCCGGTGAAGCCTGAGATCGTCTACGACGACTTTGCGAAGCTCGATTTCCGCATGGGCACGGTGAGGGTGGCGGAGCGCATTCCGAAATCCGATAAGCTGTTGCGGCTGGAGGTGGACATGGGCTTTGAGCAGCGCCAGATCCTGGCCGGTGTGGCTGAGCAGATGACGCCTGAGGACCTGGTCGGGCGAAAGGTGGTGGTCGTTGCGAACCTCGCGCCGCGCAAGATGCGCGGGTTCGAGAGCCAGGGCATGCTGCTGATGGCGGAGGACCGCGACGGGAAGCTGGCCCCGGTTTCGTCCGAGGGCGAAAGCGGGGCGGTGGTGCGCTGAAGTGTTCGAGTGTTCTCGTGTTTGTGAGTGGAGACTGCATTCCAAAACGACGATATGGACACGGTTGAGCTTCCAAGAATAGATCGGAGCCTGATTGAGCAGGTTAGGGACCGTATCGTCGATGCGTGTCACCCGAAGGCAATCTACCTGTTCGGATCGGCTGCACGGGGACAAGTACGCGAAGGTAGCGACCTCGACCTTCTCGTAGTCGTGGACCTGCCGGAGGGCACCAGTACATGGGATAAAGCGAGTGAACTGCATGGGCTGTTCTGGGGCTGGCTCGTCCCGATGGACCTGATCGTACTGACGCCTGCAATGTTCGAGCGAAGCCGGAATATACCCGGCGGAATTGGCCGTATCGTGTTGCAAGAGGGAGAACTACTTTACTATAGCCAGGATGGCGGAGACGGAACGACTTGAAGCGACGCGGGCCTGGTTCGCCAAAGGTGAGGGCGACCTTCGCAGTGCACGTATCCTCTTGGATGCAGAGCCGCCGGAAACGGACGCCGCAGTCTTCCACTGTCAGCAAGCGGCGGAGAAGCACATAAAAGGGTTCCTGGCCTTTTGCGGCTACGATCCTCCACGCATTCATGATCTCGGAACGTTGCTCAGCCTCGCCGCACGTTTTGACGCCCACCTCGCTGATCTGGCTTGCTCCGCGGATGCGCTCACCCCATTTGCTGTCCACGTTAGATACCCATTTGCCGTCGGTTCTCCTGATGCAACAATGGCAGCGAGGGCGTTCCACCATGCCGAGATAATCTGCACCGCTATTCGTCAAATTGTAATGGGCCCATCGCTGTAGAACAGGCCACCGCTATATCTGGTTGGACGTATGAAGTATCTCGCTTTGTTACTCGGTTGCCTGATGCTGTTCGGCTGCGGCGCCACGATCCAGGCACAGCGGCCATCCGCCCCGTCTCCGAAGGGGGGGAATGGCTGGCAGCGCGTCGGGATCATGGATTCGGGCGGGCCGCTCATGCCGGAGCAGGCGGAGTACGACATCACTTATTACGGGCTGAACGTAAGGGTGGACCCGGCAGAGCAGTCGATTGCTGCGGACCTGACGGCGAACGCACGGGTGGTGAAGCCCCTCCAGTGGTTTGTGCTGGACCTGGATACGGTATACACGATCTCGTCGGTTGAGGCACTGGATGAAGATGGGCAGGCAACGCCCATATCTTTCGAGCGGAAGATCGGAAAAGTGTGGACGGACCTGGGGCGCGAGTATGAGGCGGGTGAGGTGGTGCGGGTGCGGGTGACGTATTCCGGGAAGCCTCGGGTGGCCGTCAATCCGCCCTGGGGAGGCGGGTTTACGTGGGCCAAGACGCCTAGCGGCGAGCCGTGGGTTGCGACCTCCATGCAGGGTGAGGGGGCGGACCTCTGGTGGCCGTGCAAGGACCATCCCTCCGACGAGGCCGACTCGGTCGCCATCAACGTCACCGTGCCGGGCGGCCTGGTCGACGTATCCAACGGCCGGTCCAGGGGCGTGACGGACAACGCGGACGGGACGAAGACCTACCACTGGTTCGTCTCCACTCCCATTAACAACTACGCCGTTGCGCTGAACATCGCCCCCTACCGGACGATCACCGAGACCTTCCATAGCGTCAGTGGGATGGACCTGCCGGTAACGTTCTGGATCCTGCCGGAGGCGTATGATCTCGGCAAGAAGCAGCTGCCGGAGTTCCTGAAACACCTGGCCTTCTACGAGAAGATGCTGGGGCCGTATCCGTTCCGGGCGGACAAGTACGGGGTAGCGCACACGCCCTATCTCGGGATGGAACACCAGACGATCATCGCCTACGGCGACGACTTCGACGACGAGCCGTGGGGATACGAC
Organism: Rhodothermales bacterium; assembly: GCA_035699265.1. GTDB lineage: Bacteria > Bacteroidota > Rhodothermia > Rhodothermales > DASSAV01 > DASSAV01. The sequence goes on along the minus strand of DASSAV010000434.1, from coordinate 6,378 downwards.
TGGCTGCACTTCCACGAACTCGGGCACGAGTGGTGGGGCAACATGGTGACGGCGGCGGACTGGAAGGACTTCTGGCTGCACGAGGGGTTGACGGAGTACATGCAGGCGCTCTACAGCGAGCAACTCTTCGGGGAGGACGCTTACCGGAAGGTGATCCGGCAATTCCGGTCGGACCTGCAGAACATCCAGCCGGTGGCGCCGCGCGAGACACAGACGACGGACCAGGTCTATTTCATTGCCGGGCAGGACGGGGGCACGCCGAACAACGACATCTACTACAAAGGTGCCGTCATCCTGAACTCGCTGCGCTACCTGATCGGAGACGAGGACTTCTTTACGCTCCTGCGCCGCTTCGCCTATCCCACCCCGGCGTTGGAGCAGGTGACGGACGGGCGCCAGTGCCGGTTCGTGGATACGGAAGATTTCGTCCGTATGGCGGAGCAGGTCTCAGGAATGAAGCTGGAATGGTTCTCCAACGTGTACCTGCGGCAGGCGGCGTTGCCTGAGTTGGTGCAGACGCAGACGGCAGATGGGATCAAGCTGGCCTGGAAAGTGCCCGGTGACCTTCCCTTCCCGATGCCGGTCGACGTGGAGGTCGACGGCCAGATCCGGCGGGTGGAGATGGTGAACGGGCAGGCGACGATTCCGGCCACGGGGGACGTGGTGATCGATCCGGGGGAGTGGGTATTGCGAAAGTAGTTCGTCGTCCGTTCCTTTCGTCCACTCTCCCCCATTCTCTCATTCCCTCTTTCCCCAATCCCCGCTCACCCTTTCCCCATCTCAGCCGGGGCTTCGTCCGGCACGGAGCCGGCCTTTGCCTGCCCGTTCCGCAGGAGCCTTCGGATCTCGTGCTTCAGTGCAAATGAAATCGCCAGTCCGATGACGGCGGCGGCCAGCGCCATGTACCAGCCGTGGAGGAGGCCCGCACCAAGCGCGTGGCGGACCGCCTGCTGCGTGGAGACCGGAGCGTCCTGCAGCGCTTGAAGGCTACTGCTGGAGCCCCATATTTTGGAGCTGAGTTCGCCGCCCGATACCTGCGCGTGTATCTGGCCCGACAAGCCGGCGCTCGCACGGTTCAGCAGCACCCCCGCGAGTGTCATCCCGGTAGCACCCCCCATGCTGCGGGTAATGGAGATGAGTCCCGATATCTGGCCTTCGCTGCGGGAGGGGACCAGTGACAGTCCCAGGAAGCTCAACGGTCCCTGCGAGAGGCCGAGCCCCGCTCCGAGGAAGACGAGCCCGCCCAGTATGCCCCAGATGCTGTGTTGCAGCACGATCATACCGGCGAGCCCGGCGGACGTCAGCACCATGCCGAAAATGATGAGCTTCTTGGCTCCGACTCGGTTGGTATACGCACCGGCTATGAGGCTGCTGACCCCCAGGCCGAATGCGGCGGCGTTCAGCACGGCGCCCGAGCCGAAAGCCGACGCCCCGAACATGAGCTGGGCGTAGAGCGGCGTAAACACGACGCTCCCCAGCAACGCCCACCCCATCAATAGAGAGACGAGCAGTAGCGGGACGACGGCAGGCGACGAGATGAGGGCGAAGTTGAGGATCGGTTCCTTCCGGCGTCGTTCGACGGGTACGAGGATCGCAAACGCGAGCACGGTCACGACGTACCACAGACCCGTCCGGAGCGTGAAGACCCCGACGTCCCCGACGATGCGGATGGTTTCGATGGAGACGACCAGGCTTCCGAAAGCCACCGCGACCAGGATGGCGCCGAGCCAATCGATTTCGCCCCGGTGCTTTTCGTCCCGCACGTCCGTCGTGTACAGCAACACCACGCCGAATACACCGAGGGGCACGTTCACCCAGAAGATCCAGTGCCAGGAAAGCTGCTGAACGAGGAAGCCGCCGAGGTTAGGCCCGAGCACGCCCCCGATGGCGAACGCTCCCATGAGGATGCCGAGCGCCGTGGCACGCTGTTTCTCCGGCAGCTTCGCGCCGACGATGGCCTGGGCAATCGGGAACAGGCCGCCTCCCCCGATGCCCTGCACAATGCGGGCGGCGACCAGCACGGGAAGTGTGGGGGCGAGGGCGGAACCCGCGCTGCCGATGGTGAAGATCATCATCGAGATGCCGTAGATGAGCTTGTAGCCACGTACGTCGGCCAGCTTGCTCATCAGCGGAACGGACACGGCGTAGAACGCCGCGTAAATGGAGAACGCCAGGATGACCGCCGACGGCGTCACGTGAAAGCTCCCGGCGATGTGGGAAAGTGCCGGGGCAACGATCGTCAGATCCATTGCCCCCATGAGCACGCCGATCACCAGCGAGACCAGCAGCCTCCTATTTATGTTTAACGCCAAGACGCATACGGGTTTGTTGAACTACGGCCGGCCGGACCTCAGACCGTGCACCTTTCGGAGGTGTTGGAATCCGAAACTGAAATATAGAGCTTCGGGATCCAATCCCCGCGCCCACCGGCCGCCACCGGCTTCTATTGCGTGCGCTGTCCCTGATAATGGTGTATTCACGTCCCCGGTTCACACAGAAGCCCCGCCGTAGTATTACGGCGGGGCCTGTTCGTATCCGGAGCGTTGGGTAGGTCGGCGCGCGAGCGGCTTACGGCATGTCCCGCGGGTCCATGTCGCCCTGCTGGTCCGGGCCCTGGTCCTGATCGCGCTCCCTGTTACGTTGCTGCTGCTGGGTGCCGAAGTTGTAGGTGAAGCTGAGGTAGGCGTTCCGGGCGTTGAAGTTCCGGTCCATCACGGAATGGAAACGCGGATCGTCCTGTATCATGTGGAAGCCCATCGTATTGAAGGGGTCGCTCACACGCAGGGTGAGGCTCGCCCGATTCCCGAAAAGCTTCTGGCGGAGGGCGATGTTGGCCCGCTGGAACGAATAGATACGCCCCTGCTCCGTCTTCATCGGGGCGCGGTAGAAGTAGGAGAGCTGCATGTCCAGCGTGGGCGTCAACGTGAACGAAGCGTTGGCGCGCGCATCCCAGCCGATCGCGCTGTTGGAGTAATTCGATGCGACCGTGCTTCCGCTGGTGACGACCTGATAGGCGTTGAAGCTGACATACCCGTTGAAGAGGCCACGCTTCTGAAGCGTCCCGATGAGTTCGAACCCCCACCTGTTGCTCTGGTCGAAGTTCTGGAACGTCATGGTCGTGACCCCCTGATCGTCGATGGTGACCCAACGGCGGGTTTCATTCACCGTGTGCCGGAAGTAAGGCGTCGCGGAGAGGGACGTGTTCTTCGTGAACTGCGTAAACCCGGCCTCGAACGAGTGCACGTATTCCGGCTTGAGATATGGATTGCCCCTTCGCAGGTTGAGCGGGTCGTCGTAGTGGGGGAAGGGGTTGAGTGACCACGTGCGGGGGCGGTTGATGCGCTTGCTGTAGCTGATCTTGAAGGCCCGGGTCTCCGTAAGCCGGTACGTCAGGAACGCGCTCGGAAACAGGCTGAAGTAGTTGTTGTCGTATGCCTCCTGGGTCGTCAGGAGGTTAAAGTTCGTAAGCGCCTGTTCGGCACGAACGCCGACCTGGAGGTCGAACTTGCCGAGCCGCTGCTGTGCCTGGGCATAGGCGGCATGTACCTGCTCGTTGTATTTGAACGAGTTGTTCAGGCTGTCGTCGGGCAGGTAGGCGTCGGCGGCCGCGTCGAAGCTTTCGGAGAAGAAATCATTGTCGAGCTGGCGCAGCGTCCCTTTATATCCGGCCTCGAGCTTGCCGTTGCCGAGGGGGCGCACGTAGTCTACCTGGAGCGCGCCCTCGTTGGTCTGCTCGCCGGTGACGTTGTTCTGCCTGGCCAGGAAGTCGCCGATCTTCTCCCCGGAGGCCGTCAGGCTGTCGTTCTCGAAGTGACTGGTCTCGTCCTCTATTTCCCGGTCGAAGCGAAGCTCCGCCGTTAGCTGGTTCTTCGACGGCTCAACGACGTGCCGGAAGCCGAGCTTGTAGTCCATGTTGAGGCCGGATTCGTCCTCGGTCGAGGAGCGGCGGAAGCGGCCGATGGGGTCCCTGGCGGCGTTCAGGGTCGTATAGTCGGTGAACTGCAATCCATTGCTGGGCCGCGTGCTCAGGAGGCCGGACGCCGAGATGGTGTTCCGCTCGGAGAGTTCGTAGTCCGCAGTCAGGTTGACGGTGTGGCCGTACCGGGTCCCGCTTCCCTCGTCGTACTGGTCGAGATATGTTAAGGGATCCAGGAAGAGGTTCGTGCGAAACATCGTGCCCGACCTGTCCCGCTCTCCGTACCGGAAGCTGTAGTTGGCGAAGAGGTTGAGCGGCCCCCGGCGGTAGTTCACGTTGCCCCCCGCTCTGTAGCTCTCCCGTGTGCCGGCGGAAGCTGTGAGGGTGCCGTTGATGCCCCGGTCGTCCTGTTTCTTCAGAACGATATTCAGGATGCCGGCCATGCCGTCCGGGTCGTAGGCGGCGGAGGGGTTCGGCATTACCTCGATGCGTTCTACGGACGAGGCCGGAATGCTTTGCAGGAAGCTGGCCAGCGCATCCCCATGGACGGGGGCTGGACGTCCGTTGATGAGCACGGCGACGTTCTGGTTGCCGCGCAGGCTGATGTTGCCGTCTACGTCGACGTCGACCGATGGGATATTCTGGAGTACATCGGTCGCGGCCCCTCCGGAGCTGACGATCTGGTTCTCGGTGTTATAGACCGTGCGGTCGACTTCCATCGTCACCATGGGCCGCTCGCCGGTGACCTGTACCTCGCTGAGTACCTGCGTATCCGATGCGAGCTTAACGGTGCCGAGCTTCACCGCCATCGCGCTCGGCGCGCGCAGTGTGACGTCGGAAATCGTCTGCGTCTCGTACCCGAGAGAGCTTATTCTCACGTAATAACGTCCCGGACGGATTCCTTCGACGGCAAAGCTGCCCTCTTCATCGCTGAGCGCACCGGTGACGAGGGAGGAATCACGCACACCCCAGACGGCAACTGTTGCGGAAGGAATGGGGCTGTTGTCCTTTGCGTCGATGACGGTGCCGGTGATACGGCCGCCTGCAAAGCCGCCCGCACTGCCTCCGGGCCGCTGCCCGCCTTGAATCTGCGCTGCTACGGGCGATGCAAGGGCGAAGGTGAATAAGAGCGCGAAGGCATACGTCGATTTCATAAGGGCACCAGAAGGAGACGGGTGGCTACGTGGGACCAATCGGGCGAGGGCGGGACCAACCGGCTTGCTACGAGGATGCCGCGCACCCGGTACTGCGAGGTGCAGGCGTTATCTATTAGACAACACGAGGCGGGCGTCTATTCGCGTGGGGAGATGGGTTTCGGCCCGGCACGGTGCCTTTCTGTATGGGAAGGCGCCCGGTGGGTTGCTCAGGGGCATTGCGGCCCTGAGGTTTCACGAGATGTCCACAATCTGCGCGCTCTGCGGGGCGCGTTATGCCGCGCGGGCGAGGCGGGGCCAGCTTCGGCGCCTGGCGGCGGGGGTGTCGATGTTGGTGATGGCTTCTCGGACGCTCTCCAGCGCGTCGGCAATGGTCGGGGCGATGTAGCCGCGCTTTCCCCGCTCCATCCCGACCTCCCGGATCGCCCTGTTCAAATGGCGCTCGGCTTCCCGGAGTTCTTGCAGGGCGCGCGTCGTGTCTGGCATGGCTTCTATCATCAGGTGGTACGTACCCTTGAAGGTAAGCACGTCCTGTGACAACTTGGCGTCATATAGGGACGGCAATAAATTGGTTTTTTGGGGCTTACTTCGGGCACATCGCCTTTAGTCCAGTATCAGGACGTGTGGGCGGATTGCCGTCCAGGACCGTTTCATAAGCAGCGGTCGGGGTGGTCGGGATCCAGGTAACATGCGTCCGACTGGAACTGCCGCCCCTGCCTGACTTCGCGCTCGAGGTCTTCCACATAAGCGAGCGCCTCCTCCTCTCCGCCGTAGAACCGACCGCCTTCCTCGATGGCCGGAAGGGACGTGCCGGCCGGGACACCGGCTTCTTCCGCCGACTGGCCGTTGACGACGACGATCCGGCGGGCCAGTGCCAGTTCTTCCAGCTTGTCTTCCAGTTCCTCGGCCGTCCTGCTGTGCAGCGGCCTGTAGAGCGTAATCATGGCTCCGGTACGGGGATACGTGAAACAAGGCACCGGCCCTGAGAACGGGGCCGGTGCCTTGTTTGTTGCGAGTTTCCTCTGGCGAGGAGACTGGCTTCTATGTAAAGCTGCTACGTCGCAGCGGGTGTGTCGGAGGGCAGTGTTCCACGACTGCTCTCGCGGAATCCAGGTTTATTGCTGGTTTTCGGCGGGAGCGCCCTGCTTTTGCCCGTGGTTCTCGTGGTCCCTGCCGTTACGCCCGTGACGCTGCCAGTTTTGCACCATCTGATCACGGAGCGTATGATACTTCTGGACCTGGTCGGGCGTGAGGACGGATTCGATCCGGGCGTCGAGCTGTTTCAGGTTGTCCTGCATGAAGGCCCGC
>DASSAV010000433.1:0-4096 GCA_035699265.1 Rhodothermales bacterium | reverse complement strand
CAGGCCGGCTTCTATGACCGCGTGGCCGTTGTAGTCGGAGCCGACCGATACTTCCTGGCGCCGGGCATGAACCGTATCGCCGTCGCGGGCGGCGACGAAGACGCTATTGCCGGTCGGGTCGTGAATGAGGGCTGTGCTGGGCACGACCAGGGCGCTATCCAACCGCGCACGGGCGACGTGCACCCGCGCGATCATCTGCGGTTTGAGCTGGCCGTTGCGGTTATCGAGGGCGACCTCGATGGGAAACGTGCGGGTCTGAGGGTCGATGGCGGCGCCGACGAACGTCACCTTGCCGTTGCGGATGCCCGCGCCGGAAGCGGTGAAGTCGATCTGGACGGGCGTGCCTTCAACGATGTCCCCGGCATAGCGGTCGGGCACGCCGGCGGTCACCTTGACCGTGCTGGTGTTCACGACGCGAAGGATTTCCTTGCCGGGCATGACCTGCTCCCCTTTCTCGATGAGCCGGTCCTCGACGACGCCGGAAAAGGGCGTCGTGACGGACGTATTCTGTAGCTGCTGGTGCGTCTGGGCGAGCACGGCCCCGGCCTGGCTGAGCTGCGCCTGTGCCTGGTTGTACTGCGCGCGGACGTTCTCGAACTCGACTGCGCTGATGACGGAGTCTTTGTAGAGCGGCTGCTGTCGTTTCAGGTTGTCGAGCGCGAGGTCGTATTGCGCCTGGGCGGCCGAAACGGAGGCTTCCGCCTGTTTCACGGACGCGCGGGCGATGCTCGGATCGAGTTGGGCGACGACCTGCCCGGCGCGGACGTTCTGCCCCCGTTCGACGAGGCCTACGACGGTTCCGGCGGTCTGGGCCGACAGAATGGCGTCGTCATCGGCCTCGACGACCCCTGTAAGCTCGACGATGTCCTCGAAATGCCGGGGCTGGAGAACCAGCGTTTCAACACGCACGGCATGGCTGCTCGGCGCATCTGACGTCGCGGCCTCTTTGTTTTCTGCGTTGTCCGAAGCGGAGCACCCGGCAGCGACGAGCATCAGGGCTATCAAACCGGGCAATGCGATGTTTCGGATGATTCGGCTGTAGCGATTCATGGCAATTAGCAATTAGCAGTTAGCAATTAAGCATGCAGGCAACGGCGTTGCGGTGTAGCGCCTAGCAGGCAACGCGGGGATGATCAAATCTGTCGTTACAGGTCGTTGCTGGTCAGGCGCACGGAGGACGAGCCGACGTCGGGCAGCGGCTTGCCGACGGCCGTGTCGTAGGCGCTCTTCGCCACGAGGTAGTCGTAGACGGCCTGAAGGTAGTTGAGGCGGCTCTGATCGAGCTGTTCCGACGCCTCACGCTCTTCGAGCTGGGTGGCGACGCCTTCGGCCAACCGGGCCTGGGCGTACTGATAGTTCAGTTCGGCGCGGGCCGTGTTCTGCTCCTGGCTGTTGATGCGCTGGCGGGCTGCTTGAAGGTTCTTCAGGGCGCGTTCCACGTCGAGTTTAACGGTTTGCAGCGCCTGTTCGGCATTGTTCTGGGCCTGGGTCAGCGCGATCTGCTTCTGCTGCATCTGGGACGACCGGTTGAAGCCGCTGAAGATGTTCCAGCTGAGGCGGAAGCCTGCGCTGACAGAAGGGTTCCAGTACGGATCGCCGAAGAAGCTGAAGCTTTGCGTGTGGTACTGGAAAGCGTTAGCCGAATCTGCAAAGAAGCTCGTTCTATCGCTCGGCACGCTTCCGACGTAGTTCATGTTCAGGAAGGCGCTGACGGTCGGCAGGTACTGCGCGCGCGTCATGTCCTTGTCGATCTTGCGCAGTTGGATCGCAAGCCTGGCTTGCTCCAGGTCGGGGCGGCTTTCGATGGCCTGGGCCATCGCGTCGTCGACTGAGACCGTCAGGAACTCGTTCGTGTTTGCGGCTTTGAGGTCGCCTTCCACCAGGATCGGCTGCTCGATGGGAATGCCGAGCACCATCTTCAGGTTGTCCAGCGAGAGGCTTGCCTGGTTCTGAACCTGGACGAGCTGCGTTTGAAGGTTGGCGAGCTGTACTTCCTCGCTCAGGCGCTGGAACTTGGACGCGACGCCCTGCGCCACCTGCTTGCTGACTTCCAGGACGGTCTGCTGCGTGCGGGCCACGCTCTGCTGGGCCACGTCGGCCTGTGAACTCGCGAGCAGGGCCTGGAAGAAGGCCTGTTTCACCTGGCTGACCAGAAGCTGCTCCTGGCGGTCGGCGGCGCGGGCGTTGATGTCCTTCAGGGCCTGAGCGCCCCGGATGGCGGCGAAGGCCGTCCCGTTGAAGAGTGTCTGTTCTACGGTGACGCCGTTGACGAACTGGTTGGCGACACCGAACGGGTTGCCGCCGCTGTTGAGGTCGACCCCGGCATTGGCGAGCCCTTCCGCCTGCTTCTGCTGAAAATCGAAGAAGGACAGTGTTTGCTCGTTGTTCTGGCGGGCCTTCTCGTTGTATGTCAGCCAGTCCACGTAGCCGAGGGACTGGAACAGTCCACCCGCGCTACTACCGGCGAAGGGGTTGGCGCTGACCAGGTTGCGCGTGAAAGTGGTCGTGAGGTTCGCCTGGGGATAGACGGAGCTCCAGGCTTGTTTTACCTGGGCCTCGGCGTTCTCGACGTCCAGCTTGAGGTTACGCAAGGCATAGTTCTGGACCCGCGCAATCTGGATGGCCTCGTCGAGGGTGAGGACGACGGGCGCGTCGTTCGCCTGGGTGGAAGCGGGCTGCACCGTCCCGGTCTGGCCTGTCGGAAGAGACTGGCCGCGCGCGGGGGCCGCAGTCAGGCCGAAGGCGGCGACTGTCGCCGCGAGAGCCAGGCGCATTAATCCGGTTCTGGGTGTAATGAAGTGGTTCATACGCAGGTATTTCTGTAGTTACCGGGACTTCGGCTCCGGGTGGACGAGCAGGCCGTCCAGCAGCACGACGTTCAAGAATTCAGCGGATTTGTGGGCCGAGGGCAGATCCGCGGGGCCTGCGCTGCGGCTGATGACGCAGAGGTGCATGAGCATGCCCTTGACGTTGCCGAGTATGGTGTGGGCGACCGCTTCAGGCGGGAGCGGCTTGATTTTTCCTTCGTCCATCGCCTTCTGAAGCGGCCCTACGAGTGCGTTCACCACGCGGTTACTCTGCCGCACGAAGTACGCAGCTTTTTCATCATCGTCGCTGAAGATCAGTTGCTGCGCCTCTTTCATCATGAGGGCGAAGACGTCCCGCCGTTCGAGGAAGTTGATGAAGAGGGTTTCGATGAAGTTGAGGAACACGTCGCGGAAGGGACGTCCCTCGGTCGCTTCCGGTGAGAATGCGGAATCGATGAGTGTGCAGAGGTCGTCGTGGAGTTCATCCAGGATGGCGTACAGGAGTTCCTCTTTTCCGCCTTCGAAGTAGTTGTATACGGTGCCTTTGCCGAACTCTGCGCGATGGGCTACTTCTTCGACGGTGGCATTGCCGTAGCCTTTTTCTGCGAAGACGGCACGGGCCGCTTCCAGCATCGACTGGCGCCGCCGCTGCCGTTCCCGCTCTCGGCGAGAAAGTGTGTTTTCCATGGTGGGGGATGCTGGGTTTCGAACCGGCCGTAACGGGATATGACCGGCCGGTCATGATGTGACCGGTACGTCAGTTGATGACCGAAGATTCGCCGCCGGGATTAAGAAAGCGTTAAGCCGGGAGGGGGAGGGGTTTCGGGAAAGGGGGAGAGAGGGAGAGAGGGAATGGGGGAGCCTACGAGACTAGTACACTGTAACGCAGGTATTTAGAGGGATCTCGATGTATGGGCAAGAGAGATGCTGAAACGAGTGATATGCTGAAACGAGTTCAGCATGACATGAATGGGTTCCGGTGCGAATCCTGCAACACATCTATTTGCGTTACTATGTACTAGGAGGGTAGGAGAGGAGAAAAGGATGAGAGGAGGAATGGGGGGCGAAGGAATGGAGGGGAGTAGGAGAGGATGAAGGGGATAGAGGGTTTTGTTGAATCCAAAATCCAAAATCCCGAATCCAAAATGCCGGGGGGAGTGAGTGGGGCGGGATTAGAGGGCGCTGGGGGATTTGAGGAGGCGGTTTCCGCCTGGCTGGTCGTAGACGGCGAAGTCGAATCCGGGCTGGATGCAGTAGCTGCCGTACGCGCCGTCCCGGTTCAGGGCCAG
>DASSAV010000432.1:0-3382 GCA_035699265.1 Rhodothermales bacterium | reverse complement strand
AGCACCGAATTCCCCGGCACAGGCATCGGCCTCGCCATCGTGCAGCGCGTAATCCAGCGCCACGGCGGCACCGTCTCCGCCGACTCCGAAAAAGGCGGCGGCGCCACCTTCAGCTTCACCCTCTGATACCAGTTCCCCAATTTTGCAGTGCATGTCCTGCCGCCAGGCGCCTCCCTTTGCGTCATCCCGACGAAGGAGGGATCTGTCCAAGGTGGAACAGTTCAGAGCAAACCTGAGCCTTGCGTTGTACACCTCCCGATGCCTTTTCGACGCATCGACACCTCCTTTCCCCCTCTCTCCCTCTCCCGAACCCCCTCTCCCACCACCAAGCCTCAAGCCGCTAACACTCGAACACTCAAACACATCATCCATACCGCCCCAGAATCGCGGACACGGAACCCGCGTAGCTCTGCCCGAAATGATTGAGGTGGTTGATGAGGTGATACAGGTTGTAAATCTCCTTTCGCTCCGAGTAGCCAGGCGCTAGCGGCCACGCCTCCCGGTAGGCATCGTAAAACCCGGCCCGAAATCCTCCGAACAGCTCCGTCATGGCGAGGTCCACCTCACGGTGCCCGTGATACGCCGCCGGGTCGATCAGAGCCGCCCGCCCGGATGTCGTAACCATGTAATTGCCGCTCCACAAGTCGCCGTGCAGCACCGAAGCCTCCGGTCGCGCCGGCAGCAGGTCATCCAGCCGGTTGTACAGCCGCTCCAGCAGTGGATCCCATCCCGAACGCCACACCCCCCGCTCCCGCGCCATGCTCAACTGAGGTTCCAACCGGCATTCCCTGAAGAACGCGGGCCAGCTCTCCATTCGGCGATTGGCCTGCGGCAGCCTGCCGATGAAATTGTCTTGATCGGCGCCGTATCGACCCGAGGCGTTCCTGTGCAGCACCGCCAGCCCCCTCCCGAAGTCTTCCCAGAAAGAGACCGGAGGAGAACCGGCGTCGACCCATTCCAACAGCAAAAAGCCGGGCCGCTCCACGCCCGGCGCTTCCACGGCCAACGCCTGCGGAACGACGAGCGGACTCCCCGAGTCCCTCAGCAGCCCGAGCCCGAACGCCTCGGCCTGAAACGTATCCCCCACCGGACTGTCGCCCCACTTCAGGAAATAGCGCGATCCCTTCGTCCGCAAGCAACTGGCCTGCGCAATGCACCCCCCGCCAACCCGCTCACACGACCGAATCGGACCGTCCAGATAGGGCATCAGAGCACGTTGCAGGGAATCAGGAATCACGCAATAACCCCACCGCCAGGTAATCGAGGAGCCCACGGGTCGAGCGGTCGACGATCTGAAAGACGTGGTCGAAACCCTGCGCACCCCCGTAGTACGGATCCGGCACCTCATAGTCGCCCGGCTCCGGATCGTACGCGCGCAGGAAATGCACCTTCTCCTGGTAGACACCCGACCGGTCCAACGCACGCACGTCCGCCTCATTGCGCCGGTCCATCACGATGACGTAGTCGTAATCTTCGAGATCCTTCCTGACCAGTTGCCTCGCCCGGTGCCGCTCGAGCGATACGCCGTAGCGCGCCGCCGTCCGGCTCATCCGCGCATCGGCCGACTGCCCGACGTGCCAGTCCCCCGTCCCGACACTCTTGATCCGAAAGGCATCGCTCAACCCGGCCTCGCACACGTGCTTGCGAAAGATCCATTCCGCCAGCGGGCTCCGACAGATGTTGCCCAGGCAGACGAACAACACCCCGATCTTTTCGGCTTTCTCTTCCTGCATACCGTACCTTATCATGGAGTTGCGTCAGCATCATGCAGACTGTATGCTCCGGTTCACCTTCAGATCCCGCACCCTTCTTGGCGATGCGGCTAAACCCGAAACTTTCAGTAGAAATTGAAACTTGACGAGGCGAACCGCATAACCACAAGCAACCAGCTTCTTCCAACGAGTGGCACCTGCACCACCTTTGAGCGGTATGTCCGACAAACGTAACGGGAATCCTTTTACCCCCGGTCCTCTCCTCCGCACCATCGATACCCCTGCGGACCTTCGCAAGCTACCCCGAAACAAGCTTCCCCAGCTTTGCAAGGAACTACGAGAGTACATCATCGACGTCGTTTCCGTACACGGCGGCCACTTCGGCGCCTCTCTCGGGGCGGTCGAACTCACCGTAGCTGCCCACTACGTCTACCAGACCCCGGATGACCTGCTCTTGTGGGATGTCGGGCACCAGGCATACGGCCACAAGATCCTCACGGGCCGGCGTGACGTCTTCCCCACCAACCGCAAGCTGGGCGGCATCTCGGGATTCCCCAAACGTTCCGAGTCGGAATACGACACCTTCGGCGTGGCCCACGCCTCTACGTCGATCTCGGCCGCACTGGGCATGGCCAAAGCGCGTGACCTCGCGGGTACGGATCAAAAGGTGGTCGCCGTCATAGGGGACGGCGCCCTGACGGGCGGACTCGCATTCGAGGGCCTGAACAACGCGGGCGTCAGCGGAACCGACCTCCTCGTCGTGCTGAACGATAACCACATGTCCATCGACCCCAATGTCGGCGCCCTGAATGAGTACCTGGCCGACATCACCTCGGGGAAGCGGTGGAACCAGCTACGCAACGAGATTTGGGACTTCTTCCAGAAACTCAAGGGCGTCGGCGGCGGCACGATGCAGCGCCTCGCCGCCAAAGTGGAAGAAGGCATGAAGGCGGCGCTGACTCCTGGCGGTATCTTCGAGGCCCTCGGCTTTCGCTACTTCGGTCCCGTGGATGGGCACGACGTGGAACGCCTGGTGGACATCCTGGGCGATCTGCGCGAACTCTCGGGTCCTATCGTCCTCCACACGGTCACCGTCAAAGGCAAGGGCTTCGCCCCCGCTGAAAAGGACCAGGTGAAGTGGCACGCGCAAAGCTCTCCGTTCGACAAGTTCACGGGCATGGCGCTGCCGGTCCCGCCCCCTGCCGCACCGCCGCCGCCGAAATGGCAGGACGTCTTCGGGCGCGCCCTCGTGGACCTCGCCCGCGAGGATGAACACGTCGTCGGCATCACGGCGGCTATGCCGAGCGGCACGAGCCTCAAACTCCTCTTCGACGAAATGCCGGACCGGGCGTTCGACGTCGGCATCGCCGAAATGCACGGGGTGGTGTTCGCCGCCGGGCTCGCCACCCAGGGCTACAAACCCTTCGTTGCCATCTACTCCACATTCCTCCAGCGGGCCTACGACGGCATCGTCCACGATGTCGCCCTCCAGAACCTCCCGGCCGTCTTCTGCATGGACCGCGCCGGGCTGGCCGGATCGGACGGACCGACGCACCACGGAACGCTGGATATCCCGTATATGCGGTGTATACCGGGCATGGTCTGCGCCGCACCGCTCGACGAACAGGATTTGCGGGACCTGATGTATACGGCTTCCCGCTACGGCGCCG
>DASSAV010000431.1:0-7616 GCA_035699265.1 Rhodothermales bacterium | reverse complement strand
GGGAATAGCGAGACACGCGAGAAGGCGATCTTCTGGCTCGGGCAGAAGGCCTCGCAGAAAGCCGCAGAGACGCTCGGCGACATCGCACAGAACGACCCCAATACAGAGATCCAGAAGAAGGCGGTGTTCGCCATCTCGCAGCTCCCGCACGACGAGGGCGTCCCGAAGCTCATCACCATCGCCCGGACGCACCGGAACGCGAAGGTGCGGCAGGAAGCCATCTTCTGGCTGGGGCAGTCGGGGGATTCCAGGGCGGTGGACGTGCTGGTGGATATCGCGCGGGGAGAGTAGTGGGTTTCGTGAAAGGGTGAAAGGGAGAGAGGAGGAAAGGATGAGAGAAAGAGGGAATGATACCAGTTCTCCAGTTTGATTGTGCATTGGCTTTGTTTTCATCCTGCCGCTATCCGCCCCCCTTCGCGTCATCCCGACGAGCTTGCGAAGAGGGATCTGTCCAAAGTGGTTCCTCAGAGATGAATCTGGGCCTCGCGTTTCAAACAGATCCCTCTCTTCGATCGGGATGACATTTACCTGGATCGGTTGGAGATCGTCACCTATGCACTGTAATATCAGAGAAATGGTATGAGTGAAGGAGAGCAGGAGGAGAGGACGAAAGGAGGAAAGAAGGGGGAAGGAGGAAAGGAGGAAAGGAGGAGAATGGGGAAGGCGGGCGAAGTTTACTGTTTGGCGAGATCCAGGTTATTGCGTAAATTTGCGCTGCGCAAATTATCGCAATGGATCCAGGCATGAGGCTCCATGCACCGGTCTTGCTTTGACCTACTTTGAAAATGCGGGCTGGCCTGTCGGCGACCGGCCCCTACCGGCCGGGCATCCAGCGGAAGAGGGAGAGGCTGGGGCGGGTGGCGGCGGTGGCGACGGCGATGTCATAGGCGCCATTTGCGGCGGGGCGGACGGCGAGGTCGACGGGGAAGTAGGTGCGGTCGTAGTCGGGGTGGCGCTGGAGGAGGACGCGCTGAAGCTGGCCCGCGTGGTCGTACACGTCTATACGGAGCCAGCCGGGGCGCATGTTGAGGACGAAGAGCAGACCGCCCGCCGGAGCGGCCGAGCTGGAGAGGAGGGGCGCCTGGTCGATTTCATCGAGCATGAAGAGGCGGGTGCGCGCCAGCATGGGGGAATCGAACCCCATCAGGACGAGTGAATCGAGCTGCGTGCGGGGGGTCAGGACATCTACTACAGGGCGGTAGCCGGAGAAACTGAGAAGGGAGTCGCCCCACATGCGAAGGAGGCCCGCGTAGCGCCAGTAGGGGCCATCGAGCGTCTCTTTTCGCGTGACGTTTCCGGCCTCATCGAGGCGGACGATATAGGAGGACGTGTCTTCGGAGAGGGCCTTGACGTAGAGGGCACTGTCGGAGGCGGCAGCATACGTGAGCGCATTGTCGCCCTTCACGTCGACGGGCACGGAGACGCTGCGGCGCACGGCGCCGCCCTGGACGAAGTCGATGCGCCCGGCATCCGGGTTGAAGACGAGGAGGGTATCGCCCCGGAAGCCGGCAAGGTAGGGATGTTTGAATTCAGGCAACGCGATCTCGCCGAGACGCCGGCCGTCTTCGCTGAAGAGAGCGATCTGAGCCCGCTTCGTATCGCTGACGTAGAGGCGGCCGTCGGGTCCGAAAAGCACCGTGCGCGGATGTTCGAGGGAGACGTCGGGGCCTTTCACACGCCATACGAGCTTCAGGGAATCGACTGGAGTGCGTTCGGCCACAGCGCGCGAGAGCGAGTCGGCCGGGAGGAGCGCGCGTGATTCCGTGTGCCCGCAGGAAGTGGGAAAACATCCGGTGAGCAGGAGGAGAAGGCAAAACAAGAAGGGGGTGGACGAGGCACCAAGTTTCAGCAGCAGGACCGTTTCCAGCCTTGCATCCACCACCCCTAACCCCTCCTGTCCAGGAGGGGAATAAAACCAATCACACCCGGCCCTCTCTCGATGCTGCATCGGGGTAGGGGTAAGGGTGAGCGCAACACCCTCCGGCCCTGGCGGGCCACCTCCCTCAAGGGAGGAGTTGAGCACCCCCCCGCGTCCTTCCGTCATTTGCCCCTTGAGTCTCTGCTGTCTAGGATGGGAGCTTTGTTTGTGCGGCGCGGGCCGGTGGCCTGGAACTGCGAACTTCATCCGGGGTAGCGGCCGATTTTCATGTTGAACGTGCGGGGCTGGCCGTCACGGATCACCCTAACCGAGACGACGTCTCCGGGGCGGAAATCGTAGATGCGGGCCACGTAATCGTTGGAATTGGCGATGGGCTTGCCCTGGATGTCTACGATGACGTCGTACGGGAGGATGCCGGCATTTTCGGCGGGCGAACCGGAGTCGATGTCGCGTACGAAGGCGCCCTGAGCGTTCTGCATTTGGAGGGCCTGGGCGATGCGGTTGCTGACGTCCATTACCGAGAGGCCGGTATAGTAATCGCGGTCGACGGAGCCGTTCTTGCGGAGTTCTTCCACGATGCGCTTGACCTTGCTGGCCGGGACGGCGAAGCCGATCCCGACGGAGCCGCCGCTTTCGCTGTAGATGGCGGTGTTCATGCCAATGACCTCACCGAGGGCATCGACGAGCGGGCCGCCCGAGTTGCCGTGGTTGATGGCAGCGTCGGTCTGGATCATGTCGTTGTAGATGCGCCCGTCCTGTGCGCCCTGGAGCTTGCGGCCCGTGGCGCTGACGACGCCTACCGTGACGGTGGGCTCCGCCGCCTCGAAGAGGCCGAAGGGGTTGCCGAGGGCGATGACCCATTCGCCGACGAGCGGGTCGCCCGAATCGGCGAAGGTCAGATACGGCAGCGCCTCTTTCGTATCCACCTTGAGCAGGGCCACGTCCGAGGCCGGGTCGGTACCGACGAGGCGGGCGTCCATCGTTTTCCCGTCGGGGAAGGACACCGTTATTTTGGTGGCGTGCCCGGCGACGTGGTCGTTGGTCACGACGTAGCCGTCCGGCGAGATCACGAAGCCCGAGCCGAGGCCCTGTACCTGCCGCTCCATGACGCGGCCCTGGTCGCGCCCGAAGAACTGTTCGAACCAGGGATCGAAGAACGGATCGCGGTAGGCGATGCGTTGCACCTCGATCACGTTCACGCTCACCACGGCGGGCGCGGCGGCCTCGACGGCGCGCGTGATGGCCGTCTGACGAACGGCCTGGATGTTCTGCCCGAGTTCAGGGGCTGTCTGCGGCGTCTGGACGCGCTGGGGCGGCCGGTCCATCTCCTGCTGCTGCGAGCGGGCATTGTGGTTGCACCCGGCCAGAACCAGTATGAATGCGGCAAAGCAGGCCGCGCGTTTCATCTGCGAACGCATGTGTATCGCGTACTCTGGGAGAAGCGTATTGTGAAAAGCCGCCGTTTCATACGAGAGGGGGGCGAAAGTGTTCGAGTGTTCGGGTGTTCGCGGGGTAGTTCTTGGATCTTTGTTCTTGGGTCTTGGTGGCCGGTCGTGGGTTTGCAGGTCGGAGGTTATGCAGAGAGATGTATGGGGTTGGCGTGGGGCTTGCTTGTTTTTGCTTCCGAACGGCATTCCCTCTGGAATCGGCTATTTTCGGTCACTAAGACGTGTCAGGTAGATCGTCATGTTACGAAAGGTTTCGCTTCTCATTCGGCGTGGTAAAAAGGGAACGGGCGCGGCGTTGAGCCGGTCGTTTCCGGTGCTCCTTCAGGAGGAGGTTTCGGTCCTGGGCATCGCGATGGTGTTCACGGCTATCGGGGCGGTCGCGACGTACGCGCTAGAGCCGATGGCCACGTCCGCCCTGCTGTTCACCACGCTCGGCCTGGCCGTATATACGACGACCCAGCCTGACACGCGGGCGTGGGGCCTATATAACGAGGCGCTGGAGAAACCGCTCGGCGAGCGGATCGAGATCCTGAAGAATGCCCTTCGCGTGGCCCCGACGAACGACCAGATCGCGTTTGCGCTCGGCATGTCGCTCGGAGAGGCGGGGCGCTATCCGGAAGCGGTGGAGGTGCTTCGGAACCTGAGCGAGCGCCGCCCGGACTACACCGAGGTGGAGGCGGCACTGACGACCGCGACTCGAACGCTTCTGGCTCAGACGAGCACGGCACACGCGGCAGCGGCCGACACAGACTCGGACCTCGAGGGCGGTTCGGAGGCTTACGTCGATTTCCGGTACGTCGTCCGGCAGGTCAACGCTTTCTTCGGAGGGAAGGCGCACGAGGCCGTGAAGCTGATCTTGCTGGGGCGCATCTACCAGGCGCTGGAGCAGAAAGAGATCACGGAGGAGGAAGCCGACCGGCTGGACGATCTACTCGAAGGAACAGGCCGGAAATACAAGAAGGCCCTGGAACTCGCCATCTTCGGGGAGATCAGTAAGAGTTGAGTATGGGGGGGTGGGTGTTTGGAAGTATGGGAGCCTGCAATAGCAGCACCAGATTCGTACCCTCATCCGCCTCTACCCCCAAACTCCCATACATCCACACTCGGTCCTCAGTCTTCCAGGCCGACGGAGAAAAGGCGTTCGAGGTCGTGGCGGGAGTAGACGCGGAAGCCGATGAGGGTTTCGGACCGCTCGATGCCTGCGATCTGGCGGATGTGGTTGGTGACGACATCGGCCAGGCGCTCGTTGTTCTTGACGCGGATGATGGCGACGAGGTCGTAGCGACCGGCCACCGAGTGCACTTCACTGACGCCGTCCAGGTCGACGAGCTGCTCGGCAACTTCATTGACCTTGCCCCGGGCGGTGGTGATCAAGACGATTGCGGTTACCATCATTGTAGTTGAAAGTTGAAAGTTGAAGGTAGGCGGGTTGGGGCAGGAATCTACGAATCTACGTACCGACGAGCCTACGACAGCGGCACCGGAATCAGATGCTCGAAGCCACCCACACGCGCAGGTTCCCCATTCTCCACCTCAAGGTGGCAAACCGTTACGGGGAACCGAGTGCCGCGACCACCTCGTCCGTGATGCTGTGCATGTGGTCGCGAAGGGTGTCATAGCCGATGCGTTCGAGGGCTTCCGGCCAGGGCATCCAGGCAACCTGCTCGATGTCCTCTTCTTTCTGGGGGGTGAAGTCCGTCTCCGCGGTACGCATGAGGAACCAGTGGGTCGTCTTGACGGCATAGGCATCCTCGTCATCGTAGCCGTGTTCCGTGGTGCCGGCGGGTTGCAGGAGGTGCAGGTCGGCCACGCCGATCTCTTCCCGGACTTCGCGGAGGGCACACGCCTCTACGGTTTCGCCCCGGTCGAGTTTGCCCTTGGGCAGGTCCCACACGCCCCGGCGAAAGATGACCAGCACCTCTGGCGCGTTCCCGCCCGGCCTCACGACGTACCCGCCCGCGGCAGTGACCGGCTTCGGGGGGCGATAGGGGGAGAGGTTTACAATAGCGTTCGCTGGCACACGTCGTGCGGAGGCATCTTCGTTCGAAGCCTGCTGGTCGCGTGGAAGGAGATGCGTGTTCACAACAAGGATCAGGCCCCTGCACGTCTCCCGGGCGATCCGGAGCCCATCGCAGCGTGTTATCCCTTTCCCCGCGTGAAAGCCTCGCTGCGCGATGGCGTCGAGATCAGTTTCCGGCGCACAATAAAAGCGAAACATGGTGCTGGTGGTTGCTTCCAGATATAGCCTTTTCGTAACGATTTAGAATGTCGTGCGTACCTACTATTGACTTTCCGGGGTGGTACCGCAATGGATCGGACTCAGTAGGGCGCGTGGGGTATGCCCTCCAGGCGGCTGGCAGTGGAACCATGCCCTGTTTCGGGAATCACACGACTCTACTCGAACATGCTCCCGGTCTTCTGCCCTTAACCACCGATCGAGCTCTTCCGAGAGGACGAGCCGTGAAATGAGGGGTTTACCATGCCCAACGAAGGACAAATGACGTTGACCGTGCTGCACGACCTGGCCCTGTTGTACCTGGGGCTGGCGTACGGCGCCGACGGGGACCTGGATCCCGCCGAGACGCGCGCCATTGCGTTGAAGCTGCGCGAGTGGCAGCCGCACAAGGACCCCGCCCTGATCGACCACGTCCTGCGCGAGGCGACACTTTCGTATCTGAACGGCGCCAGCGCGACCCGTCTTCAGGAGGTGGTCGTCACGTTGAAGGATCTCCTTGACGACAACACGCGCGCGTCCATTCTTAACGACCTGACCTACATCGCCCACGCCGACGGTACGGTGCAGGCGGATGAAGAGAGCTTCGTGTCGCGTTTGGCGGAGGTGTGGGACGTAGATCATCACGTGCAGTAGCTATCGATGAGTCGAGGAGCCTACGAATCTAGGAGGGTAGGAGGGCGTAGCAGCACGATTCCGAGCGACCTCTTCGTCTCATAGGCTCTTCGACTCACAGTCTCCTATCCTTACCAGTGTAGCCATTCGATCTGAACGGGGGTGCCGGCGGGGGCCTGTTCCATCTGTTCGGGCAGGTGGATGAGGCAATTGGCCTGGACGAACGAGGAGTAGACATTCGAGCCCTGCGGCCCGGTGCTGTCCACGCGGAGCATTCCGCGTTCGTCCGTGTAGGCTTTTCCCCGCGCGAAGACGTGCAGTCCGGCAGGTTTCGGGATGTCGGTATCCAGAAGGGCCGTATGGAGCTGCGGCCCGGGACCGGCCTGGCCGAGCATGGCCGCGAGCGCGGGGCGGACGTACTGGTGGAAACATACAGCGGACGAGACCGGGTTGCCGGGAAGTCCGAACACCGGCTTTCCCCGGAGCAGTCCGAACGCGAGCGGCTTTCCGGGGCGCTGGCGTACCCGCCAGAAGAGCAATTCCAGTCCTAGCTCGTCGAGCACCTGCTTGACGTAATCGTGCTCGCCCACCGAGACGCCGCCGGAGAGGATCAGCACGTCGGCTTCGAGCGCCTGTTCCACGGCCGCGCGGACGCTCTCGGGATCGTCGCGTGCAACCAGGGGCGGGCGCGCCTCTCCTCCGGCCGATGCTACTTGCGCCGCCAGGGCGGGGCCGTTGGAGTTGCGGATCTGACCCGGCCCGAGGGGCTGTCCGGGCGCCGCCAGTTCGTCGCCCGTGGCGACGACGGCCACACGGGGGCGGGACCGAACCGGCACGTCGGCGTATCCCAGGGCGGCCAGCATCCCGACGACGGGTGGCGTGACGACCTGGCCGGCGTGGAAGACCAGGGCGCCCGCCTGTACGTCGCCGCCGGCGGGGCGCACGTGCTGGCCCGGTTCAGGGCACCGCCCGATGGTGACCCTCTCGCCTCCCCATCCGCCTGTTGATTCGACCCGATCCGTCCATTCCACCGGTACGACGGCGTCGGCGCCTTTGGGGACCGGGGCGCCGGTCATGATCTGTGCACAGTCACCTTCTTTCAACTGGCTACTCGGGAACGTTCCGGCGTGAATACGCTCTATTACCCGGAGGGTCACCGGAACCCGCTCGACGTCCGCCGCCCGAACGGCGAAGCCATCCATTGCCGAATTGTCGAACGGCGGAATGGTGTCACTGCTCACGACCTCGGCGGCGAGCGTCCGGCCCAGTGCCTCCGCGAGCGGGACGTGCTCGACGGGCGTGGGGCGGATGGATTGCAAAATGAGGGCGCGTGCTTCTGTGACGGTCTTCACGAGTGTTGACGTGTTCGCGTGTTCTAGTGTTCGAGACTGTTTGGTAAAGTCGAATTCAGATCGTTAACAGGGCATTTCCATATCAGGTC
>DASSAV010000430.1:0-2898 GCA_035699265.1 Rhodothermales bacterium | reverse complement strand
ATGCGATTTACGATGAAACGCTCGAAGCCATGCTGGACGACCTCAACACGCCGATCGCCCTCGCCGTCGCCCTGAAAGGCGTCAAGCTCATCCAGGGCGTCGGCGACCTGAACGGCGCCACGGCCCGCGCCGCACAGCAGTGGCTTGGCAAAACCAATGCGCTCCTGGGCATCGTCCAATACGAATCAGCCGTACCCCAAACCACAAGGCCCACCGACGGCCAGGATCCCCTCGCCGAGCAGGTAGAAGCCCTCATCGCCGAGCGCACCGCCGCACGTGGAGCCCGGGATTTCGCCCGCGCCGACGCCCTGCGCGATGAGATCGAAGCCCTCGGCGTCGAGCTTATGGATACACCCGAGGGGCCGATATGGAGGAGGAAGCTCACAGTCTAATTCAAACTAACGGTACAATGGACGAGCAAACCTTCTTCGATCACCTCCGCGTGAAAACACAGGCCGCTTTCGATCAGGCTCCCGTCAAGCAGCTTCAGAAGGGCTTGGGGCGGACGTGGAGCTATTCGATTTGCGCGACACCCATTCGCAAGAACACCGGAGTCATCTTCGGATTGAACTGGGGCGGCGGAGGCGAAGAAGACAGGGATCCGAAGACGGGTGAGGTCTACATCTACCCGCCGCAAGCTAAGATGCCGGATGGTGCCGACATCGGCAGCTACCCGTTTGTCCAGCGGAGCGCTCCATTATTGAACGAGTTCCTGGGCGTGCAGGATATATCCAGACTCAATTACTCGAACCTGTGCTTCTTTAGGACGCCCTCGATAGCCAAACTCGATGATAAGGATTGGGAAAAGTCGGCTCCGCTGTTCCTTGAATACGTTCGGTATATCGACGCACCCTGGCTGCTGATGCTTGGAACCAGTAGGTTATCCATAGTGAGTGGCCTGGGCCTCATCGAAAACCTATCCAAGCATACGGCAGAACAGAACGGAAGAACCCATCGGAGCTATAGCGGAAGAATAGATGGCAAGCCTTTCATGTGTGTACCCCATCCAAATGCACAGGTGCCATCCGTAGCTCGGCGCTCCCTGTGGGCTCATGCTTCCGGTGCAAACGCCTGAGTATTCATGAACACCTTGACCCAATCTACGCTCACACATCGTCCCCGCCGCCTCCGCCGTTCCGAAAGCCTCCGCCGCATGGTGCGGGAGACGCGGCTGAGCGTGGATAACCTGGTGGCGCCCCTATTCGTCATCGATGGCGAAGGTTTACGAGAGGAGATCGGCTCCATGCCGGGGCAGTACCGTCTGACCATCGATCAACTGGTCGAGGAGGCAACGGCCCTACGCAAGCTCGGCATCCCGGCCATCGACCTCTTTCCGAAGCTCTCCGAGGATCTGAAGGACCCGCACGGCAGCGAGGCATTGAACCCCGACGGCCTCTATCCCCGCGCCATCCGCGCCGTCAAGGATGCCGAACCCGACCTCCTCGTCATCACCGACGTGGCGCTCGACCCCTACTCCTCCGACGGGCACGACGGCATCGTCCGCAACGGCCGAATCGACAACGACGAGACGCTCGAAATCCTCGCCCGCATGGCGGTCGTCCACGCCGAGGCCGGAGCGGACATCATCGCCCCGTCGGACATGATGGACGGGCGGGTCGCCGCCATCCGAGAGGCCCTTGACGACCGCGGCTACACCGACGTGTCCATTCTCTCCTACACGGCCAAGTACGCCTCCGCCTTTTACGGCCCCTTCCGAGACGCGCTGGACTCCGCCCCCCGCGCCCTCGCCAACGTTCCGACGGATAAGAAAACCTACCAGATGGACCCGGCCAACACGCGCGAGGCGCTCCGGGAGCTGAGGCTGGACGTAGAGGAGGGGGCGGACATCGTCATGGTCAAGCCCGCCGTGAGCTACCTGGACGTCATCTACCGCCTGCGCGAAGCGACCGACCTCCCGGTAGCCGCCTACCACGTCAGCGGCGAGTATGCCATGATCCAGGCCGCCGCCCGCAACGGCTGGCTCGACGAGCGCAGCGTAGCGATGGAAACCCTGACGGCCATCCGCCGCGCCGGCGCCGACGTTATTTTTACTTACTTCGCCAGGCAAGCCGCGGAGTGGTTGCGGGAGGGGTGAAGGTGGAAACGGGTCCTGTTTACTCTGATCGTAATAGCCTTATGACAGGACCTCCTCCATCGTGTGGACGTCACGGTCCAGCCGGTCCCGTAGCTGGTCTTCCGCACGCCGTAGCTCGTAATCAGCCTGAAGTCCCAACCAGAACTCGGCACTCATGCCAAAGAACTTGGCCAGCCGCAGCGCCGTATCGGCCGTTACCGCGCGATTGCCGTGTACGATTTCGTTGATCCGGCGAGGCGGAACGGCAATGGCCCGCGCCAGCGCATTCTGGCTGATCCCCATCGGCTTCAGGAATTCATCCTGCAGGATTTCTCCGGGATGGACGGGTCCAAATACACGGGGCTCCCGTGTGTCTTCAGAATCGAGGTGACGGTCGTAAGACAAGGCCGGGGTAAATTATGCCAGTTCTGCAATATGGCAGTGCATTTCCTCTCGTCTCTATGTCATTCTGAACGCAGTGAAGAATCTCTCCTGTTCAGCTTCGCACGAAGAGAGATGTTTCGCTCCGCTCAACATGACATGGCGGCAGATAGGCAGGTTTGCACAAGCGTTTTGCAGACCTGGAATTGGTCGTAATCCGTTATTTCTACATCGTAGGCACTGTCATTCTCCCAATCGATTACATAAGGTATGCAATACCACTGGTACGATCTCGCCGGTCTGGTCGGGGTTGCGACGATTCTGGTCATCTACCTCCTACTGCAGCTTGGCAAACTGAGTAGCGAAGGGCTGGCCTACTCGCTCCTGAATGCCATTGGGGCCGGGCTCATCGTTTTGTCGCTCCTGTTCGACTTCAACCTGTC
>DASSAV010000429.1:0-2345 GCA_035699265.1 Rhodothermales bacterium | reverse complement strand
GGCGGGCTACGTGTTCGGCCTGCCGGTGGGAATCTCCTTCATCGGCCGCGCGTGGAGCGAGCCCGTGTTGATTCGGCTGGCCTATGCCTTCGAGCAGGCCACCCGCCACCGCCGCCCGCCCCGCTTCCTCCCCACGGCCGATCTTACAGTCGATTAGCCTCGGCGGAATCTCATTCTGTGTTACCAGGCATCTCCGCCTGACGGAGTGGTAGCGTGATAATAAAGATTGAGCCCTCGCCGGGGGTACCGCTGGCCGTGAGGGTGCCGTGGTGGTGCTCGACGATGCGCCGGCAAATCGCCAGCCCCATGCTGAAAGGTCCCTCGGGGAAAGAGACCAATCCTTACCGTCTCACATCCGAGGCTTTTCGCGGCGGCAGGGAGTAAGATACGGCGATGGGCTCATTGCTGCCCGCGTTGGCTTAACCCATATCGAACCTTCGAGCCCGAACACCATTGAAAGACCCTATGGAGCGCACCCGAGGGAGATCCGGTGCCGGCAAGTTTGTAACCCGGAATGTTACGATATGGGTGGAATCGGTCTTCGCCCGGACATTAGGTACCGTTCCGGCGTCTTATAATGCACGAGGGACGGCAAATCATCCGACCCCTGCAATCCAAAATCCAGAATCCTAAATCCAGAATTGAATCGTGGAGGGTTATAGAGGAAGATACAGGCTGTTCATCGGCATCATCGGCGTCGTGCTCGCGATCCTGCTGGTACGGCTGCTTGCCTTGCAGATCATCAACCACGACGAATACGCCGAAACGGCACGGGGCAACGCCATCCGGCCCGTAAGAGAGCTGCCGGCACGCGGCGTTTTCTACGATCGCAACGGCGTTCTGCTCGTCGATAACGTGCCGACGTACGCCATCACCATCCTTCCGCGCCATTTCGACCGGCGAAAAATCGGACTGCTGGCCCGCCTGGTAGGCGTGTCCGATTCAGTGGTCGTGGCGCGGCTGCGAGAGGCGTCGGCTTGGAGCATCGACCGCCCCAGCAGGATTTTTCCGGATCTCCCGTACCAGGTCTTCGCCCGCGTTCAGGAGCGGGTGTCGGACTTGCCGGGCGTCGGTTTTGAAATCGGACAGAAGCGCCGGTATGTGACAAAAGCCAATGCCTCGCACGCCTTCGGGTACGTGCGCGAGATCTCGGCGAAAGAACTGGAGCGGATGAGGAAGCTCGGCTACCGCATGGGCGACGAGATCGGCAAGACCGGGCTGGAACGTCGATACGAGCTCTACCTGCGAGGCGTGACGGGGAGCGCCTACAAGCTGGTCAACTCACGCGGGCTCGCCTTCGCATCCTACCAGGATGGCCGGAAGGACGTGGCACCGGAGGGGGGGTACGACCTCCACCTCACGCTCGACGCCGGGTTGCAGGCATTGGCCGAGTCCCTGTTCGTTCACAAGCGCGGCGGCGCCGTTGCGCTGGACGTCAATACCGGCGGCATCCTCGCCATCGCCAGCGCCCCCGGCTACGACGCCGCTGCCCTGTCCGACCCGAAGACGGCCTCCGCAGCCTGGAATCGGGTGTTGCACGATCCGCGCAAGCCCATGCTCTCGCGTGCCACCATGGCGCAAATGCCTCCCGGCTCTACCTGGAAGCCGTTCATGGCGCTCATGGCCCTTCAGGAAGGACTCGTAAAGCCGAACGAAACGTACACCTGCCGGGGAGGGCACCCGCTCGGCCACGGACGCTACTTCACGTGCATGGAGGTGCACGGCGCCATCAATGTCGTGGAGGCGATCCAGCACTCCTGTAATACGTTCTTCTTCGAGATGATGCGCCGCTCGAACATCGGCATGTTCCACAAGTACGCCACCATGTTCGGCTTCGGCCGGCGGGCGCCCACCGACCTCGAAGAACAGGTCACTGGCCTCATTCCGGACTCGGCGTACTTCCGCCGCCTCACCGGCACCAACGACTGGCAGGTGGGCTGGGAGATGAGCCTGGGTATCGGCCAGGGCAACATGGCGGTCACCCCGCTCCAGATGGCGCGCTATGTCATGACCATCGCCAACGAGGGCACGCTCTATGCGCCCCACATGGTGGATTACCTGGAGCAGCGCGGTACGGGCAAAATCGTGCGCCCCGCCCTGCCGGCCCCGAAGCACCTGCCCATCGATAAGGAAAACTTCGACCTCGTCCGCGAGGGCATGAGGCGGGTGATGACCGGCGGCACCGGCTACTACGTGCAGATTCCTGGGATCGAGACGGGCGGCAAGACGGGCACCGCCCAGAACCCGCATGGCAAGGACGACTCGATCTTCATCATGTTCGCCCCATTCGACCATCCGAAAATCGCCGTCGCCGTCATGGTCGAAAACGCGGGCTTCGGCGCATC
>DASSAV010000428.1:0-5080 GCA_035699265.1 Rhodothermales bacterium | reverse complement strand
AGTAGGCACACTCCGTGTGCCGTCTCGGATACGACGGCACACGGAGTGTGCCTACTACAATGCCGCCACGCCGGCGCGGACCGCTCTAACGGCGAGATAGCAGCGGTCCCGGAGTTGCGGGCGCCAACACATTGCCGCCGCCGAGGGCTTGGAAGGCGTTTACGACGGCAGACAGTTGCTTCCTTTTGGTATCGATCAAGACCATTCTCGCGTCCAGGAGGTCACGCTGGGCGAACAACACTTCGATGTATTCGACGCGGGCGTTCTGGAAGAGTAGGCTGGCGGATTGGACCGAGGCCTCAAGCGATTGTAGCTGCTGCTTCTTGAGATCCAGGCTGTTGCTGAAGTTCTCCACCATGGACACGCGGTTGATGACCTCGGTGAAGGCGTTGAGGATGACGCGCTGGTAGTTGTAGAGGCTCTGCAGCTGCTTGGCGTTCGCGCTCATGTAGGCGGCCCGGATCGCCTTCTTGTTGACCAGCGGCGCGACCAGCCCGGCGGCGGCATTGGCGACAAGGGCTTCCGGTCGGAACCAGTAATTCGGGTTGAAGGCCTGGTAGCCGATGCCGCCGGTGATGTCCAGCGCGGGGAAGAAGTCGGCCCGGACGACCTTCACGTCGAGGCCGGCGGCCTCCAACTCGCGCTCGGCCTGGCGGATGTCGGGCCGGTTCAGAAGGAGCTGCGCGGGCACGCCCAGGCTCAGCGCGTGCATGTTCAGGTCGAGGAATGCCGCGGACTGGCGCGCGACCGGCTGCGGGTAGCGGCCGACGAGGAAGTTGATGCGGTTCTCGACCTCGATGATCTCCTGACGGACAATCAGCTTCTCGCTCTGGTTCTTGCGGACCTCGGCCTGGAAGCGCTGGACGGCCAACTCGGTGCCGCGGGCCGCCGCCTTCTTGGCCTTGGCGAGTTCGAGGCTTTGCTCTTGTAGCGCGATGGTCCTGTCCAGCATCACGAGCCGGTTGTCGAGCGCCATCAGTCCGTAATAATTCTCGGCGATCTCCGCGACCAGGCGGGTCACGACGTAGTTCCGCCCCTCCGCGGTAGCGAAGTAACGCAGGATCGCCGCGTCCCTGGCGTTCCGCAGCTTCCGCCAGATGTCCACTTGCCAGGAGATGTTGGCGGCCACCAGGAAGTCTGGGAGCGGGTCGGGGAAGGTCTTGCCGGGGAGGATTTCCAGTTGTTCCTCGACGGCCCCGTTGCGCGTGAACTTGCTGGACTTCTCCATCCCCGCGCCGGCCCCGAGGGTGATGAGGGGAAGGTACGCCCCCTGCCGCGCCAGGATCTCGTTGTTGGCGATCTGGACTTCCTGAGTCAGGATCTTCAGCTCCTGGTTGTTGGCCAGCGACTGGTAGATCAACTGCGTCAGCATCGGGTCGCTGAAGAACTCCTCGATCCGGAGCCGGGCGGAGCTTTCCGGGCTGGCCGCCCCGTTGAAGGTCGGCGGCAGGGTCGGCCCCGGCTGCGGCGGACGGAGGGCGGGGATCCCGCAGGCCGGCAGGACCAGCAGCGTGCCGCAAGCGATCGCCCGCGCAATCACGGGCTTCACATGCTTCGTGGTCGAAAAACTCAGTGAGAGGTTCATCCGCCTCGTCCTTGACGTCCTGAGCCAGGGTCTTCCACTCCCGGTTGCCGGCCGCTGCCCGGTCGATCAAGCGCGTTAGCATGTGGTCATAGAAAAACTCTTCATATCCGGAGACGGGCGGAGCTTTTCGGGCTGGCCGACCCCGACTCCGGCTGACGGCGATTCCACGGGCCGGCAGGACCAGCGCACTCCGCAGGCGATCGTTCCTGCTTCTTCTTTCGACCGCGACGGCGCGCGGACTTTATCGGTTGTGCCGACTGAGTTCGAGAATTCCCGCGCGAACGAGCGAAAAGCAGTGTGGAAATTCCAGCGAATGGGAACGGTGCAGACTGGAAGACCGGGCGATGTCAACACGGCCAAACTATGAACTTGGCTTGGAAGAAAGACTTACGCCATTGAGGGTCCGAACAATGGCGGCCCCAGCGGACGCAAGCCCGCGGGGCGCAGCAACCTCCTGGATCGCCGCCCGGTGCCGGAACTGCAAGCCGGCGCGCCGTAAAAACTGGGGTGGACGGGCACAGGTTACGGCGGGTGATCCCGTTCAGGCTCTGCTTCCCCTTGATCTTCGCCCGCACCGAGTCCGCCAGTCTCCTCGCCACCTGGCGGCTGATCGCGTTCAGACCCTGGTCCTTCTTGATCCGCGTGAACGAGGGCTACGGTGCCATCATGGCGTTCGAGGTGCTCACTGAGAGGTTCATCCGTCTCGTCATTGAGGAGTTTGCGCTTGTCGGCGATCTTGCCGAACAGGTAATAGAGGCCGGGAATTACCAGGACTCCGATCACGGTGCCCACGAGCATCCCGCCGGCCCCGGCCGAGCCAATGGTGCGGTTCCCGATCGCCCCGGCGCCGGTTGCAAAGACCAACGGGAGGAGACCGGCGATGAAGGCGAAGGAGGTCATCTGAATCGGCCGGAAGCGCATTCTACCCCCTTCGATCGCGGCCTCGTGGAGGGGCATTCCTTCCCGCCGCCGTTGGACTGCGAATTCGACAACCAGGATCGCGTTCTTGCCGAGCAGACCGACCAGCATGACCAGGCCGATCTGGGCGTAGACGTCGTTGGACAACCCCATTGCATGCAGGAGCAGGAAGGAACCGAAGATCCCGATCGGCACCGACACGATCACAGCCAGAGGCAGGAAGAAACTCTCGTATTGCCCGACCAGTACGAGATAGACGAAGGCGATGACGATGAGGAAAATATAAACCGCCTCGTTCCCGGTCCTCGCTTCGTCGTAAGAGAGACCTTGCCAGCCGATGCCGTAACCTTTAGGTAGCGTCTCGGCGGCGACTTCCTTGATCGCCTGGATGGCCTGACCGCTACTGTAGCCGCGAGCCGGAGCACCTTGAATGGCGGCGGACGGGTACAGGTTATAGCGGGTGATCTCGTTCAAGCCCTGTTTCTTTTCGATCTTCATGAACGAGGAATAGGGGACCATTTCCCCGCGATCATTCTTGACGAACATGTTGTCCAGGTCCTCCGGGTACCTCCGGAACTCCGGCGACGCCTGGACGTAGACCTTGTAGAACTGGTTGAAGAGGATGAAGCCCTGCTCGTAAGTGCTGCCGATGAGGATGTTCAAGTTGTCCAGTGCCTTTCCGATCGGTACACCCTTCTGCATGGCCACGTCGTTGTTGATGATCAACTCGTACTGCGGGTAGTCGGCAGTGAAGAAGGTGAACAGGTTGCTCAGTTCCTTGCGCTTGGCCATGGCGGCCATGAACTTGTCGGTCACTTCACCGAGCCGCTTGTAGTCGGACGTGTTCGTCTTGTCGAGGAGTCGCATGGAGAAACCCCCGGCCGCGCCAAAGCCGGGGACCGCGGGGGGTTCAAAGAACTCGAGTTTGACGTTGGTCATCACATGGCATTTTTCCTCGAGCTCTTCGATGATCTGGCGCGCGGTTCGCTTGCGGTCAGACCAGTTTTTCAGGTTGATAATACAGGTCCCCGCGTTCGAGCCCCGGCCTTCCGTCAGGACTTCGAAACCGGCCAACGAGGTGACGGAGGTGACGCCTTCGATGTCTTTGGCGATCGCCTCGAGTTCGTGGGACTTGGCATTGGTGTACTCGAGCGTGGAGCCCGGCGGCGTCTGGAGGACGGCATAGATAATGCCCTGGTCTTCGTTCGGGATAAAGCCGGTCGGGAGCCGCAGATTTACACCGTAGATGCCGGCGACGAAGCCCCCGACGACGGCCATGCTCAGCACGCGGCGTGTGACGATATGCCGTAGGATCGCGGCATAGCCGCTCGTGACCTTTTCGACGGCGCGGTCAAAAGGACGCCGCAAAAGGGGCACGAGAATTAGCAGGAAGCCGACCGGCCCCCACAAATAATACGCCAGATAAGTTATTAGCCCTAAGACCAGCAGCCCTCCAAGAACATACAGCACAATGACACTCAGCCCGCGCCGTTGCTTCACGTGGCTCGTGTGGCTGGGGCCGTGGCTGGGGGACTTGAGAATCATCGCGCAGAGTACGGGCGTCAGCGTCAGGGCCACCAGGCCGGAGAGGATGATGGACGTGGCCATCGTGATGCCGAACTGGCGGTAGAAGGTCCCGACCGGCCCGGGGATAAAAGTCACCGGCACGAAGACTGCTGCCATCACCAGGGTGATGGCGACGATCGCGCCGCTGATCTCGTGAAGGACTTCCAATGTCCCCTGATAGGGCGAAAGGTGCTTCGTGTGCATCTTGACGTGCACCGCTTCGACCACCACGATCGCGTTGTCCACCACGATCCCGATCGACAGCACCAGCGCGAAGAGCGTGATCAGGTTGATCGACAGACCCATCAACTGTAAGACGAAGAAGGTCCCGACCAGGGACACCGGGACCGCGAGGATCGGGATCAGCGTGGACCGCAAATCCCCGAGGAACATGTAGACCACCAGAGACACCAGAACGAACGCCTCGATCAGGGTGTGCACCACCTTTTCGATGGAGGCGTCCAGAAATTTGGACACATCGTAGGCGAACGCATACTCCATGCCGGGAGGGAACGTCTCCTTCTTGATCTGCTCGAGCTCCTTCTTGACGTTCTCGATGACGGCGGCAGCGTTGGAGCCGGGGCTTTGCTTGAGAACGATGGAGCAGGCCGGGTGGCCGTCGATGTCCGAGTATATGTCAAAGAACTCCGAGCCTAACTCGACGTCGGCGACGTCCTTAATCCGCAGGATCTCCCCATCGGGGTTGGCCTTCAAGACGATGTTGGCGTACTGCTCCGGCTTGTTGAAGCGTCCCTGATAGGTCAGGACGTACTCGATTGATTGCGACGTCTTGCCCGTGGCCTGGCCGAGTCGTCCGGGCGAACCAATCACGCTCTGTTCCGCTATCGCCTTCATGACGTCGTCGGAGTTTATGTTGTAGGCGCGCATGCGGTCGGGATTCAGCCAGACCCGCATGGCGAAGATGCGGTTGCCGAGATTGCGGGGGATGCCCTTGCCGTGGATCCGCTTGAGCCGCGGCATGACATAAACATTCGCGAAGTTGAACAAATC
>DASSAV010000427.1:0-2242 GCA_035699265.1 Rhodothermales bacterium | reverse complement strand
ATGTGGACTACGAGGAGCCCCCGCATAACCCGCTCTACTCCTATATCCTGAGCGGAATCGCCCTCCTCGTCCTTCTTATCGCCTGCATCAACTTCATGATCCTGTCTATTGGCCGTTCGACGACGCGGGCAAAAGAGGTAGGCATGCGCAAGGCCCTTGGCGCCCGGCGCGGGCAGATCATGAAGCAGTTCTGGGGAGAAGCCATCCTGATGGGCCTCGTCGCACTCCTGCTGGGCGTCCTGCTGGCAATCCTCGTCCTGCCGCTCTTTAACCAGCTCACCGGACGAGAACTGTCGCTCGGCGCCTCCCTGAACGCGAATGGCGTACTCATCCTGCTGGGACTGATTGCCATAGTGGGCCTCGTTGCAGGCGGCTACCCCGCCGCCGTGCTCTCCGGCTTCAACCCCGTAGCCGTGCTTAAGGGCGACGTAAAGTCGCGGGGCAACAGCTTCTTCACCCGCAGCCTGATCGTCGTGCAGTATACCCTGTCCATCGTCCTCATCGTCAGCACCATCGTCATGGCCCGGCAGCTTCACTATATGCTGAACCGGGACCTCGGCTTCGAGGGCGAGCAGGTCGTCGTCCTGCACACCTATAACGTGACCGATAAAGAAGCCCCCGCCGTCATCGAGCGCTTCCGACACGACCTTCTGCCCGACCCACGTATCGTCAAGATCGCCCGCGCGGGCTATTCTTTTACGCACGGAGGCGACTGGAACGGCTGGCTGGACGCCGAGGGAAACCAGCGCAGGGCCGCCAACTTCGGCATCGACTACGATTACCTCGATGTCATGGGCATGCAGCTCGTCGCCGGGCGTAACTTCTCCCGCGAGCACCCCTCCGATCCGACCGGCGGCGTCCTCGTCAACGAGGCCCTCGTGCGCCAGTTCGGCATCAAGGACCCCATCGGCTACAAGCTCACTGGATGGAATAGCTGGTACGTCAAAGAGCCCCCCACCATCATCGGCGTCGTGAAGGACTTCAACTTCCGGTCTTTGCACGAGGAAGTCGCCCCCGCCGTCCTCAACATGCAGCCGGATTATTACATCGGCATGGGCGCCATGCTCATCAAGATCAGCGGAAACGACGTGCCGGGCACGATTAGTCTCCTGGAAAAGACCTGGAACACCGTCCTGCCGGGCCGCCCCTTTTCCTACTCGTTCCTGGACGACGACATGGCTGCGCAGTACCAGACCGAGCAGCGATGGGGCAAGATCCTCACCTACTCCTCCCTCCTCGCCATCCTCATCGCCTGCATGGGCCTGTTCGGCCTGGCGACCCTCTCCACTGTGCGCCGGACCAAGGAAATCGGCATTCGGAAGGTGCTCGGGGCATCAGTCTCCGGGATTGTCGCCCTGGTGTCGCGGGAGTTCGTCGTGCTGGTCTTGATCTCCGGCCTCGCCGCCGCACCGCTGGCCTACTACGCCATGCACCGGTGGCTGGATACGTTCGCCTACCGGATCCCTCTGGGACCGGGCGCCTTCATCCTGGCTGGCCTGGCCGCCCTCCTCATCGCCCTGCTCACCGTGAGCTACCAGTCCGTAAAAGCCGCCCTCGCCAACCCCGCCAGCAGCCTCCGGTACGAGTGAGTGTTGGTGTGTTTACGGGTTCGAGGTGTTTGAGCAGCGTTCGCTTTGACACTTGAACACCTGAGCACTTCCCCCCCCACGAATGTCCGCTGGCGGTACACTAGGTGTCCGCTGGCGGACACCCCATACAGGGCAGATCCGGAAAGTCTCCTGATTTTTGCAGCAGTGTGCGAAATAGCCAGTGGCACGCCCCTTGTAATAGACCCATCAGCCAGTCCACTTCCGCACCTCGCGTTCCCTCCATGCTACAGAACTATCTCAAGATTGCCCTCCGCAACCTGAAGCGGCGCAAGGCTTACGCCTTCATCAATATTGCAGGCCTCGCCATCGGGATGGCGTGCAGCATCCTCATCTTCCTGAGCGTCCGGCACGACCTCTCGTTCGACCGCTTCCATACAAAAGCGGACCGCATTTTCCGGGTGCTCACCATCGACCGGGCGTTCGGCGTGACGGCGCAGCACGTCGGCATCACCCTTCCCGCACTCGGCCCCGCTATGGACCAGGATCTGCCCGAAGTGGAGCGGGCGGTTCGGATGCAGAACGGCGGCCGTTCGCTGCTCAGCTACGAGGACAAGAACCTCTATGCCGAGAATCTGCTGTATGCCGAGAACACCCTGTTCGACATCTTCGACTTTCCCCTGCTCACGGGGAAC
>DASSAV010000426.1:0-5361 GCA_035699265.1 Rhodothermales bacterium | reverse complement strand
CGCCCCCGAACCACCGCCCGGCCAATCCCTCAAAATGCCCGTGCAAACAGGGGAGACGCCCTGGAAGGCCGGAGCCTGTTGCACCCTCAAACACACCCAGTCCGTAGGCGACCATGCACAATCATATTATGGATCTGGTATCACGTGGGTGGATAGGCTGCAGTGTTTAACAGCGTAGTGCTGCTTAGCAGGTAACAGCGAGCAATGAACAGTCGGCAGTTCACACACGAGGGGGCCGGGGATACCGCGATTCCGAGTCGAAACAATTCCCGATTGCTCCTGTATCGACCTCCGCCATTCAGATTAAGCGCAGATCGACATGTTTACGGGAATCATAGAGGAAGTCGGCCGGGTGGTGGCGGTCGAGGATCTAGGTGGGGGACGGCGGCTGACCATCGAAGCGGCCCTGGCGCCGCTGTTAGGGCCGGACCAGAGCATCGCGGTGAATGGGGCGTGCCAGACGGTCGTAGCAGTGGATGGGAATACATTCGATGTGGTGGCTGTGGAGGAGACGCTCTCGAAGACGACGTTCGGTTTGTACCTGGAAGGCGTGGCAGTCAACCTGGAGCGGGCTATGCTCCCGACGAGCCGGTTGGACGGCCACTTCGTCCAGGGGCACGTGGACGCAACCGGCACCGTCGTCGATGCAGAGGTGAAGCCCACGAGCCGCCTGTATCGGGTGGGGTTCGGCTTGCAGTTCGCGCCCTTTCTGATTCCGGTCGGCTCCATCACCATCGACGGCATCAGCCTGACGGTGGCGCGGCTGTCCGAGGATGAACTGACGGTCTCGATCATCCCCCACACGTACGAGCACACGGCGATTGCGGCGAACTGGGAGCCGGGCGCTCCAGTCAATCTGGAGTTCGACCTGATCGGGAAGTACATCGCCCGAAACCTGGCGCTTTTGGGGAAAGACGAGGGGGCGGGAGGATTGCCTTGATTGGCACGTGGGCCTGCGTTAGGCTTTACAGCAGACGATCCACCGTTATCCATGGATCCTACCACAAAAAGCCGCTTTATGACAGGCCAGAGATTAACACTTGCTGCCCTTGCCGCCGCCCTTCTTCTCGCTGCTTGCTTTAATGACCCCGACGACAGAGCTACTCGTCGGTTCATGTACACGGGGCGAGATTCAACCGGCTCTGCCGTCGTAACCGGTACACTGACGCTTCTGTTCTGGAATATGGACTTCCCCACGGAGATTCTCGGCTCGTGGAAGTTTGATCGCGTTGGAGATGGGGAGGTAGGACCACAGGCTGGGGCAGGGGACTTACACGGCACTGTCGATGCCGAGGGGAATTTCCAGATCAATCTCAACCCGGCGATTGCAGACCAGAATGTCTTCCTTACCGGACGCTTTGAAGCAGATATGAGGTACCTGAAAGATTTTCAGGGTAGGTGGCGGTACGAAACCCTTTCCGGTACTCGCAGCGCGGGCAGCTTTAAGGCGGCGGTAAAGTAATGCCTCATCCGAAGAGGGGTATTCGATGCTAAGCGAAGTGATAAAGGAAGCCGAGATGTGGTACTATGACAACGCCGAGCACTGCCACCCTACTGTGTAAGAATTAATAAAAAAGGGGGATGCGCGACGTCGCGCATCCCCCTTTTCTGCAAGATTGAAGCAGTTTACATCGCGGCGCTGGTGGCCTGTTCGATGCCGCGGGCGTCGTTGTATTTGGAGGGGCACTTTACGAGGATGTGGTCGGCGTGGAATACGTCGCCTTTGACGTAGCCTTCCACGACCACCTTCTCGGCGTCCTCGAAGTTGGCGGGCTTGGGGTTTGCGTACTCGACGAGCCGCATCTGCCCCTTTTCATCCGCCATGTAGAAGGAGAAGACGTTGCGCTCGCGGTCGTAGCTCACCGCCCGCTCTTTCACCCAGGTGCCGACGACGTGCGCCTTGGAGCCGCTCTGCTGGGCCTGGGTGAAGTCCATGTAGCCGCCCACTTGCTGGCCGAAGTTCATGAGCAGCAGGGCCGTGAAGCCTGCGATGAGGGCGATGCCGAAGATCGTCTTGGGTTTCATGGTGTCAGGGATTGCTCTGGCTGACCGGGGAAATACCCGTCACCCGTGGTCGGGATGCTCTACGGGAATGCCCTTCTCGACGGATCGTTCCAATCGTGCTATCTTCCTGTCGGTCCGAAAGAGAAAGAAGACGATGCCGAACCAGATGATGAGGACGACGGCCAGCACGACGTACAGCTTGTCCTCAGAGAGCATCACCTGCTCGAATCCCTTCGGTTGCTGGACGGGCACGCCCGTGTGCGCCCAGACGCTGTCGTATGCTGTCGTTTCGCCAGTGCCGGTCTGGGTAGTGTCTTGTACAAAAGAAATCATGGTCTATTCAGAGGGGCGAGCCCTGCCGCAGTGAAGCTCGCGTTCTATAGCTCAACGTCGCCGAGGGCGCGTTGCTTGATGAGGGCGAGGCGGACCCGCTGGGTATACAGCAGCCAGAAGATGCCGAAGAAGCCGATGATGGCGGGATAAAACACGGCACGCATGATGGGGGCCGTGATCTGGCTGAACGCAGGATTGCCCTCGGCGCCGGGGTGGAGGCTCTCCATCTGGCGGGGGAGCACGTACAGCAGGAACGGCATCGTGACGAAGGCGAAGATGTTGTAGACTGCCGCCATGCGCGCCCGCTTCT
This sequence comes from Rhodothermales bacterium, assembly GCA_035699265.1. Lineage (GTDB taxonomy): Bacteria > Bacteroidota > Rhodothermia > Rhodothermales > DASSAV01 > DASSAV01. The sequence continues at coordinate 2,714 of DASSAV010000426.1, read as the reverse complement.
GCGGATCGTCGATCGTGGAGCGCAGCACGAAGTAGCCGCCGTAGATCAGCAGTTCCACCGCCGCCATCGACTGTTTCGGGTCGAAATTCCACCAGAGGCCGGTGCCCTGGTACCACGTATAATGCGCCCACACGATGCCGGTGGTCAGGCCCAGCAGGCCAAACAGGACGGCCACGCGGGCGGCGGCGGCGGCGCGGACATCACGCACGAGATCCGGTGTGCCCAGGTAGCGAATGGAATGGTATACGGAGACGATCATCCCGGCCATCAACGTGAACCACATGGGTACGTGGAAGTACAGGTTGCGCGCCGTGTGTTCGAGGATGTGGATGCGGGGAATGCGCAGCAGGAATGCCGCGAGCAGAACCGCCGTCATCCACACGACGACGATCACGCGGGCGTTGCGGTATAGCTTTAGATTTACGCCGGGACGGGCCATTGTCAGGTGCCGATGTCAGCCTATCGGTAGCAGTAAGCCCATAATAACGCAAAACATGTTCCCCGGTACGCGGCAGAGCAGCCTCCAGGCCGTGAAGCTTTGATGAGACGTACGTTGAGGAATCGAGGAGCCGGGGAATCTAGGAATCGATGAATCTGCGCGCCTATGATGGATGCGCTCGAATCATAGGCTCGTAATCTCCGCTTGGCGGCGGTCCGCAGTCGGTTGTCGGCGGTCGTTGCTTCTAATCCCGCCACACGTATTCGAACAGGAGAAAGGCGGCGGTGATCGTGACGCCCGCGAAGCCGACGAGCGTGAGGAGTTCGTCCGCCGCGAAGCTCCACCCGGCCCCCAGGATGGCGGTGCGCGTGGCGCTGACGACGGACAGGAGCAGGGGGATCAGGACCGGGAAGACGAGCACGGGCAGAAGCGGGCCCTGGTTGCTCGTGCGGGCGATGATGGCGGAGAGGAACGTGGTCGTGCTGCTCAAACCCAGGGCGCCGAGGAGGAGCGTCGCCAGGAGCAGGCCCGGCGCCTGGATCTTCAAGCGGAACAGCAGGAGAAAGCCGCCCAGGGCGATCACGTTCAGGCCGAGAACCAGCAGGAAGTTAAAAACGAGCTTGCCCGCGTACACCATGCTGCCCTGGGTGTTGAGCTGGAGCAGGAGCACCGTGCCGCGTTCTTCCTCGCCGATGAAGGCCCGGCCAAGCCCGATGGCGGCCGAAAAAGTGACGATCACCCACAAGAGCGCCGACTGCACCCGCTCGGTGACGGACTCCTGCCCGATGGCGAACAGCACCAGGAGCAGCGTCGACAGCACGAACATCACCAGCATGTTGACGGCGTAGCGGCTTCGCAGCTCCAGCCGCAGATCCTTCTCAAACACCGCCCAGGCACCGAAAAGCCAGTCTGCCGGAGTGTTCGAGTGTTTGCGTGTTCGAGTATTCACGTATTACGGCGTTTGGAGATGCCTGGCTGCCGGGTCGCTTAATTTAGGTAACTTAGGGTCAATATTGAGCCAGGAACAAGCGGTGACCAGCATTAGGGCCAGAGTACTCGAACACGCAAACACTTGAACACCTTAACACAGAAAAATTGACCACAGATCGTATCGTGGGAACCTTGCTGGGGGGCGCGGTGGGGGATGCGCTGGGGATGCCGGTAGAGGGATTGAGCCACCAGAACGTCCGCACGTTCTACAAGGGCATCAAAGCGTACCGGGCGGACGAAAGGCGGAGCGACCTGGCTGCGGGCCAGTGGACGGACGATACGCAGCTCACGTTTGCTATTGTGCAGGGCATGGTTGAGGCCGGGGGCATCGAAAGCTTGCCCGCTGTGATGGCCCGTCGGTATGTCGACTTGCTGCCGGATGCGCGCCGTTGGGGCGGCACGACGCGCACAGCCGTCGAGCGCCTCGCGGGCGGCACATTGTGGGAGCATTCCGGCGATGATCGCGAGCCTACGAATGGGGCGGCCATGCGGGCGGCTCCGCTCGGCAGCTGGTGGGCGGCTTCCGAAGCCTCGCGCGACCAGGCCTGGTCGCGCCTTGCTCCAGTGCTCCGCATCACACACCGGCACCCCGTCGCCGTCGTCGCCGGATTCGGGCAGGCCTTTGCCGTACGTCTCGTGATCGCGTCGGCCTTTGACTCGTTCGATCCGGTCGCCTTCTGGTCGGAGTTGATGTCCTTGGTCCAATGGGCTGAGCGGCGGGCAGGAGAGGGGAGCGGTGCTCTGTCAGGGAGATTGGCAGCTCTGCAAGGCCACTTAGACGACTTCCCGCTCGACCTCCAGGACCGCTGTAACGGGGCGGGCGTCTTCGCCGATGAAAGCTGGCCGTTCGCCGTAGCCATGTTTGCGCGCAACCCGATGCTCATCGAAGCCACGCTCCTTTCTACCATAAATGTCGGCGGCGACGCGGACACGACCGGCTCCATGACCGGCGCGCTCCTCGGCGCCCTGCACGGCTGGTCTGCCTTTCCGCCCGAATGGCGGGAAGGGCTGCAGGATGTGGACCGTCTCGAAGCCAATGCCCGGGCCTTCGCCGACCTGATGCTGCATTGACCACCCGAGCCAACACCCTCAACGCGACCGCCTTCAACCTTCAACTCTTTCCCCCGGTACACGCACCGGCTTCGCCTCGGTGGGCGGGTTGAATGCCCCGACGAAGGCGATTTCCGGTTTCAGGAAATAGCCGGTCTCGCGCTCTACAGTCTCCTGCACGTAGGCGATCAGGGCGCGTACGTCGGATGCCGTGGCGCCGCCCCGGTTGATCATG
>DASSAV010000425.1:0-4822 GCA_035699265.1 Rhodothermales bacterium | reverse complement strand
CGATCAGATCAAGCCCATCGACTACGGCGACCTCGAAGGCGGCCTCGTCCGCATGATGAACCGGTACAACGAATCCGGCACCATGACCGGCGACCCGGACGCCGACGAGTACCTCCGCCAGGATCCCAACGCCGCGCTACTCGGCTTGCTGTACGATCAACGCGTCCGCGCGGAAAGCGCCTTTACGGGCCCGATCCGCCTCCGCGAGCGCCTGGGGCACCTCGACATGAAAAAGATCGCCGCGATGGACCCCGACCAGTTCCGCGAGCTTTTCGCCACGAAGCCCGTCGTCCACCGGTTCAGCTACAAGATGGCCGACACCACGCAGGCCGTCGCCGGCATCATTGCCGAGCAGTACGGCGGCAACGCCGCCAATATGTGGAACGACGGTGCGGACTTTCCGACCATCCAGAAGCGCGTGCGGGCCCTCCCCGGCTTCGGCGTCGAGAAGTCCTACAAGATTAAATTCGTGCTCCACTACTTCGGGCACCGGGACTTCTCCAACGGGTCAGCAGGGCGATAGCAGGAGTTATACCAGTTCTCTGAAATTACAGTGCATGCTTTCTGCCCTGTCATTCTGAACGCAGTGAAGAATCTCTCCTGCTTAGCCACGCACGAAGAGAGATCCTTCGCTTTGCTGCTAATGACATGAGGTGTTTCAGGGAGTGCCCAGCTTGAGAATGGAGCACACCCGTCCCCACCCGTCATCCCGAACCCGGATTGATCCTGCCCGATGGCGCAGCTTCCACGTATGCGTTCGCCGTTTCTGAGCGTGACTGGGGTGAGGGATCTGTTTGGAACGCGAGGCACAGGGTTCACCTCAAAGGGTCCACGTTGAACAGATCCCTCACCCCGCCTCAGCCCTGTGTAACCGGAAGCGCAGCCTCCGAGCAGGGCGTCACAGGTGAAGCCGCGAGCGGGGTTCGGGATGACGGATAGGGGGCTTTGCGGCTCGATGTCATGATCGCACGGACGGAAAACTTGTTTTCCTGGGGGCTCAGGACGACATTTCTGCAGACGGGTAAGCTTGTACATGAATATTAGAGATTTGGTATTTCTCGCCCCTGACTTCCGGCGGCAGATATGCCAAGCGAAGCCAGTCCAGCGCCATGTGCATTCGGCTGCCTCCTACTCTCCTGCTCCAGCCTGCCGGGCCAGTTCCAGCTTCATGGCTTTCAGCGCCCTGGCATGTCCGTGGAGGCGGTCGTTCAGGGTGTCGAACTCCTCCTGGGAGACGCCGTCCTGGTGGAGCATGTACATGAGGCGCCAGTGATCGTCCTGGTAGGCACCCACGAGCTCTGCGAATTGCATCGCCTGCTCGCTCCGGCTCTTAGCTCGTGACCTTGCCATGTCCACCGCACCTCCGACGTAGGCCCATCGCAAGCTAGCGCGTATCGGCGGGCAACATCCAGCGAGAAAGACGGGCCTCAACGTCGCGACAGATCACCGCACGTCCCGTCTCCCCTCTGCGCCACTCCTCACGCTGCGCGAACGATGAGTAGGGCCCCGCACATGCAATCCACGCGCCGGGGCAACTCAGGGTTGATATTCATCTGACAATTCAAGCATCGGACGAAATACGGCGCGCTTAAGCGACGGGCTCGATCTCGACGGCCAAGCCCCTCCCTACGCTTCTTCTGGATCATCAGTGCGCTGCGCAAACGCCCACAGTCGAAAGAAGGCGTACCCCAGCAGCGCGCCCAGGGTGTTCGTGATGATGTCCACGACCGACGGCTGCCGGGGTAGAAATACCTGGAGGTTCTCCACTCCGAGCGAGAGCAGCGTGCAGAAGCACTGGACCAGCACGTACAACGGCCAGCCTCGCACGCCGCTACCCCACGCCCAGGCGGCAACCCCGATCCCCACGGGGACGAACAGGAGCATGTTGGCGACGACGTCGCTCGGCAGCACCGCGTCAACGCCCCCCATGCGGTGCGCCCTATGCAAGTAATGTAGCCCGAACGTGAAGGGATAGAGGGTCAGGTATAGCACGGCGGCTACACTCAGGGCGGTGAGGAAGAGGCCGAAACGGCGCGTGCGGGAATGGCGGTCTTGCACAGGCAGCGGAGGTGTATTCATAGATGGAAACGTCCGTTGCGTGCTCACCAGGTTCCGATAGAGCAGTCGCCGGAACGCGGAACCTCGATGTGAAACGCCTCTCGCTCGCCCTGATCCTTGCCGAGGAACCGATGCACGTGCGGGTTCTGCGCTGCCGCCCGGCTGAAGGCATCCTGCAGGGCGGCCGGGACGGAGCTCATGGCCACGTCGAATACGAAGTAGCACGGGTTGAGATGCATCAGCCGCTCGTTGGCGAATGCGGATGGAAGCTGCCGTTCCAGTTCGGCCTCCATCAGGGTGAGCACCTCATCCCGCGGGGCGCTCCGATGCCGCGCGTAGACCGCGATGACGGCGTCTCCTTCCGAACCGTAGAGTTGGTGCGCCTGGGCCGCGCCGTGCCGCCGGACGTACCCATACATCGCGCGGACCTGCGACGCGACCGACCGGTGCGTGCTGGTGACCCGAGCGCCCCGTACGCCCGCTTCCTTCATGATTTCCAACAGTACCGTTCGGGCCGAATCGGGAAACACGACGCCTCCCTTCACCTCTACGACCGGCTGCGCACCTGCCGAAGCGGGCCACGCTGAACCGGCGAGAAGCAGTGCGAAGGGGAGGAAACGAGGCAGAAAACGACGATTAGGGGTAAATCTCTTCATGTCGGCGTCGGGTCCGTGAAACCTGCACCTGTCTATCCCCGCCAGCCGCACCGGTTCCAGACGTCGCGCGCTCAGTAACAGTTGCACCGATCCGCCCGGGAGCGTATGCTGTGGGTGACACGAAGCTCCATCCTACCATCCAGAATTATGAAAGCTGCCACCGTCCTCCTCACGGCCGCGCTGTGCCTGATCACGTTCTCCACGTCCTCCGCCCAACCTTCCGACGACGGAAAGCTGCGCATCATCGCGTTCGGCGCGCACCCGGACGACTGCGAGCTGAAGGCCAGCGGCGTGGCGGCCCTCTGGGCGAAACAGGGCCACCACGTCAAGTTCGTCTCCATGACGAACGGGGACATCGGCCACTTCAGCCAGGCCGGCGGCCCGCTCGCTCAGCGGCGCACCGCTGAAGTCAAGCAGTGCGCGAAAGAGCTTGGCATCGTCACCGACGTGCTCGACATCCACGACGGCGAACTCATGCCGACCCTGGAAAATCGCAAGAAGGTCGCCAGGCTCATCCGCGACTGGCAGGCGGACATCGTGCTCTTCCCCCGCCCCTACGACTACCACCCCGACCACCGCTACACGGGCGTGCTCGTCCAGGACGCCGCGGTCGTCGTAGCCGCTCCGTTCTTCGTGCCGGATACGCCTCCCACCCCCAGGAATCCGATTTTCCTGTACTACTCGGACGGTTTCAAGCGGCCCTACCCCTTCGACCCGACCATCGTCGTCGGCATCGACGACGTGGCCGACTTGAAGTGGGCTTGCATTCGAGACATGCCGTCGCAGTTCGCCGACAAGGACTCGTGGCAGGCCCGCACGCTGCCCAACGTCCCCGAAGGCGACCAGGCACGCGCCGACTACATCCTGAGCGTCATCCAGCGGCGCGACGCCGGTGTAGCCGACCGCTACCGCGACCGCCTCATCGAGTTGTACGGCCCGGAGAAAGGCCGCAGCATCAAGTATGCGGAAGCCTTCGAGCTCTGCCAGTACGGCAGCCAGCCTACCATTGAGGTGCTCAAGAAGCTCTTCCCTACCTTTGAGTAGGCGGCTCCGGCCCCTGCAAGAACATGAGCGATCATGCGAAGCCCGGCGTCATTGGCGCATGGATAGCAATAGCCGTTGCCATCGCAGCCAATGCAGCGGGCTATCTGTTCAACCTGTGGGATACGCCCATCTGGTTCGACGAGGTCGTCCACGGCTACACCCTATTCGCGCTCACATTCCTGCTGGCGGTAACGCTCTACCGCTTCCTGTCCGAGCAACCCGGTCACGGCCTGCTCATTGTCCTGGCAATCGTCGCCCTCGGACTTGCCATTGGCGCGCTCTGGGAGGTGTATGAGTGGGGCCGCGACCAGATGACCGGGCGCAATACGATCCTCGGGAAGTACGACACCATCATCGATCTGGTCATGGACACGCTCGGCTCGCTGATCGCTGCGCTCCTCTCACGCTACGTAGCGAGAAAGGAGGCCCATGCAGAGTCCTGAGGGCGCCGCGGCACACGTGAATACGCACCTGTTGCTCATAGAATGCCCGGACGAGGAGGGCCTGATCTCCAAGATCACGGGCGTCCTCTTCCGGCACGGCTTCAACATCGTGAGCAACCACGAATTCGTGGACCGCCTGGAGGACCGCTTCTTCATGCGCACGGCGTTCACCGGCGACGTGCGTCCGGATGCGGCCGTCGAGGAGATCGGAAAGCTGCTGCCCCAGGGTGCGCGGATCCGGCTGGCGGACCGTCCGAACCGGAGCATCGCGGTGCTCGTCACGAAGGAGCACCACTGCCTCGCCGAGCTACTGGTGCGCCACGCCTTCGGCGAGCTCGGCGCCTCCATCGGATGCGTCGTCAGCAACTACGATCTATTGGAGCCGCTGGCCTCTCGGTTCGGGGTCCCGTTCTTCCACGTCGCACACGAGGACCGGGACCGCGCGGACTACGAAGCAGAGGTCCGCGACGTCATCGACCGGTATAGCCCACGGTACATCGTGCTGGCGAAGTACATGCGGATTCTCACGCCGGCGTTCGTCGCCGCGTATCCCCGGCGCATCATCAACATCCACCACTCGTTCCTGCCCGCCTTCGTCGGCGCCCGCCCCTACCAGCAGGC
>DASSAV010000424.1:0-7593 GCA_035699265.1 Rhodothermales bacterium | reverse complement strand
AAGCTGCCGGTGAAGGGCAGTCGGGCGTCAAGGATGTGGATTATGAGGTAGTGGACGAGAGCGAGGAGAAGAAGTAAGTTCTCTCGGCTCGGACCTATGGGAAAGCCCCTGCTGCATGAAGCGGCAGGGGCTTTTTGTTATCCTGGCACGTTCATGATCTGTAGAAACCGGGCAGGATTGACGATCATGACGTCCTGGAATGAGCCGACGGGAAAGTCTTTGAGGTTGCCGGTAACGAGAAAATCCGCCCTTCCGCTCACCGCAAGTTCCAGAAACCTGTCGTCGTCCGGATCGCTACAGGTAGTAATCTACTCGGTTACGCTGACGAGCAGGCTATTGGCAGCGATCCAGTCCAGATACCGCCGTCGGCCCCCTGCAGCGATGTACCTTTGCAATTTCGGTTTGGCGAGGGTTCGCGCAAGCTCGTCGCGTGTCGACTCCGACATCAACAGCAACCCTCTGGAGGTGACCAACGTGAGGGCTTTACGGGGCTTTCCGTGCTCACTCAGGGCAGCGCTTACGAGCACGTTGGTATCGAGTACAGTGCGTGGACTACTCTTCATCCAGGAGGTCGTCCAGCATATCTTCCGTAAACCCTCGTTCACGGGCATACCGGGCAATATCGTCCAGTATGTGTTCCAAGTCCTGGGTCGCCTTCTCTCGATCCCGAAGCGAAAATTCCACGAGGTTCCGGATGCGTTGGCGTTCTTCTGATGACGTACTTTTCCAGCGGGTGGCGGCTTCGGGGCTAACCTGGATGGTAATAGACTTTTTGTCCATGGCCGTGCTGATGCTGTGTCGCTCATTTACGCCTGTGATTCCCGATGGGTTCACGTGGGCAAGAATTGTAGATGCCGAACTGAGCATCCGATGATTCGCTCATCCCTGGGCAGTACGACTCCAAGGTTACGTGTCTCGAAGTTCGACAGTGCGAGCGATTAGTTAGCGTGTTGGAGATTAAACACCCGCTCCGCGTTGGCGGTCGTAACGTGTTCCACTTCCACTATGGACATGCCTTTAACTTCGGCCAGTTTTTCGGCGACGAGGCGGGTGTAGGCGGGTTCGTTGCGTTTGCCGCGGTGCGGGACGGGGGCGAGAAAGGGGGCGTCGGTTTCGAGGACGATCTGATCCATCGGGATCTCGCGGACGATGTCGGCGACGCCGCTGTTCTTGAAGGTGAGGGTGCCGCCGATGCCCAGGAGAAAGTTCAGACTTGCAGCTTCGTGCGCAATCTCAACAGGGCCACCGAAACAGTGAAAGATGCCGCGCAGGCGCTCCGGTTGCGGCAGGGAAGTCCGCTCCTCTTTGAGGATGCGGACGACGTCCTCGCTCGCCTCGCGGTTGTGTATGACGAGCGGAAGCTCTGTTGCGGCAGCGAGGCGGATGTGCATACGGAAGAACGTCTGCTGTTTTTCGTCGAAGCTCCGGTCCCAGTAGTAGTCCAGGCCGCTCTCCCCTACCGCCACGACCTTCGGGTGTTCACAGAAGCGCACGACCTGGTCGAAATCCGCCTGCGTGGCCTCCTTGGTATCGGACGGGTGAATGGCGGCCATGGCGTAGAGGCCAGCATGCCGGTCGCACAGTTCGAGTGCAGCTTTGATCGAGGGGATATCAATCGCAGGCATGACGATGATCTCGACCCCAGCTTCGCGCGCCCGTGTTATCACGTCATCACGGTCTGAGCCGAAGCGGTCGTGGTAGAGGTGGGCGTGGGTATCTATCAGCATGTGTGAACAAAAGTTGAGTTTAGTGCATATTACTGGCCCGTCACAGCCGGACTCGGAGCCGAAATATTCCGCAGGAGCGCTTACGCGGCGCGCCACGGCCCCTACCGGCTCCTGCCGCCTGAATGTTCGGATGCACCGCTCAGGGGTGAGGTGCTACCTTTCGTGCGAGATTAGTTGCTTTCGTCTTGAATACAGACTAGGTACCATCTGTTCTCAGCAGCAGTATTCACGTCCCTGATCCGGGAGCACCTGGCAACCGATGAAGCGATCCCTCTACATTGCTTTCGTAGTTATCGTCATCGTTCCGGCCGTGGCGATGTTGCCGGTGGCGAGGGTCGTCGTGGACTGGGTCCGTGTGTCTACGATGATCAATGCGGACGTAGTTCAGGCCTCCACGCATGGGTACGACTGGATCTTCTGGCAGGATTCGGACGGCCTGATCCAGGCGACCTACGTGTTCCCTCGCGGGCCTGCATGGGAGGCGGGCGTTCGGAAGGGCGACGTGTTTTTTGAACTCAACTATCAGCAGTTTTTCAACGCGGGAGACCTCCGACATGCCATCGAGGGGATTGCGCCCGGCTCCGTAAACACGTTCTCTCTGTTACGAGACGGCCAGATCATAGAAGCGAACGTTCGATTTACGCGGTATCCCACCTTCCTGTACCCTGCTTCGACACCGCTCTGGCAGTTTGCCATCTGGGGGTTTACGCTCGGCGCCTTTCTGCACATCCTCGGTCTCGCCATCGCCGCACCGCTGGCCAGGCGGTCGCGCGAGGGCTGGTCGTCTCTGGTGCTCATCCTGGTTTCGTCGCTCTGGATGTTCGCAAATCTGCTGCGGCTGTGGATGGTGGAAGTACTGGGCCCGCCCCTGAACCCGGGCGGACTCCTCGATACGACGTGGCAGGCCCTTACGCTGGTCGGGCTGTTCGGCTGGATCGGGTTTCCGGCCCTGCTGTTGGAGAAGGTATTGCGCGACTCAGAACTCGTGCCCCCGCGAAGACTTACCCTGGCTCGTGTTCTCCTCTATTTTCCCGCGTGCGTGCTGCTGCTGGTAGCGACCACAACTACGCTGCGTGGTAACATGGGGCCCTTCACCCAGGCGGGGCTCATCGGTCCGATTCTGTTCCACACCTGCTGGTACATTGCGACTGCGGCGGGCATCGTACTCCTCGATCACTTCCTCAATCGGACGAGACGAGCCGAGCCGCTGGGCGGGTGGAATCTGGCCGGAAGCGCCATTACGCTGACCCTGGGCCTTCTGGCCACGCTTTCCGCCATCGGCGTGCTTCCGGTGCTGGGTTCTGAGAACGGCCTGGCGGCATGGCTGATCGTCTGGACACAACTCCTGTCCGTGGCGCCGGTACTGCTCGTGACCGTGGCCACGTTGAAACACGGCAAGGTCGATCAGGTCGTCAGCCGTGGCCTGACCTATTTTACCGTGTTAGGGTTGATCTTCTTCTCCTTCGTGGCAGGCATGTCGCTCCTCGAGCCATACCTGACGTACACGGATGCGTCACACGACGTAGTAGCCGGTCTTTTTGTGGTAGTGCTCTTGATCGTGTTCGAGCGCCTGGCCCGCCGCATGCGCGTATACGCCGAGAACTTTTTCGCTACCGAGCGGCAGCGTACCAGGCAGACGCTGATCCGTTTTCAAGACCAGATGCGTACGGCGACCTCCCCGGCCACACTGTTGCAGCAGACCGTCCAGACGGTCGGTGAGGCGTTCGATGCGAAGTCGGCTGCGCTTTTCTTGAGAGCGAATGGATCACACGGCCCGTGGATGTCGGGTACCTACCACCCGGAGCCGCCTTACTTCACCGAGCGGCTGGTACAGGTCATCTGGCCGCATATCGAGCGGGAGGGCCAGATCTGGGCACATAATCCCGAGATAAACGAAAGCAGCCTGCCACGCGACCTTACCAGGCTTCTGGAGGAACGCGGGGCGGCGCTGGCCGTGCCGATCCTAGGTGAACTCGAACCGGTCGGTCTCTTGATACTCGCGCCAAAGAAAATCCGGCGCGCCGTCTACAACCTGGAAGACCTGGACCTCCTGCGCTCACTCGGCGGCCAACTCGCCATGGCTGTCGACCGTCTCGACCTGATCGAACGAGAGCAGGCACTCAAGCAGGAGAGCGCCGAAGCGCAGTTGGTCGCCTTACGGGCGCAGATCAATCCGCATTTCCTCTTCAACGCCTTAAACACGATCATTTCGCTGATCAGTGAGCGACCTGAAGAAGCCGAAACTACGGTCGAGCACCTGGCCTCAATTTTCCGCCACATCCTTCAGACGAGCAGCAGGCCCTACGTAACCCTGGACGAAGAGATGGCCCTCGTGGCCCACTATCTCGAGATCGAGCAGGCGCGTTTCGGCCAGAACCTCACGATCGAGGTCATGATCGATCCGGCGCTCGGAGCAACGCCGGTGCCTGCTTTCGTGGTTCAGACGCTCGTGGAAAATGCCGTCAAGCACGGCCTCGAAAGAAAGCGGGGAGGTGGATTGCTGCGTATATCGGCCCGCCAGCTCGGCCCCGAGTGGGCAGAAATAACGGTCGAGGACACAGGCGTTGGTATTCCCTCCCTGTTCGACCCCGTCACAGCATCACAGAACGAGCGTTTCTATGGAATAGGGTTGCAGAACGTCTATGCGCGGCTGGAGCGGCTCTACGGGCATCGCGACCTGCTTCGCATCAGCAGCGACCCTGAACTGGGGACACGCGCCACCTTGCGACTGCCTGTCCCTCCCCTTCCCACATCGAACGTTCAGCCGGAAGTCGGCCTGCCACGTTCCGAACTCGCGGGGTAATCCGCACAGCCTCCACCACTCTCCATGTTACACGTTGCCATCGTAGACGACGAAGCGCCGGCCCGAAAACGGCTCCGAAAGCTGCTTCAACCTCTCGAAGAAGCCGGGAGGATCGAGGTCGTGCTGGAGGCGGAAGACGGCGTGGACGCGGTGGACAAGATCAATTCCCGGTCCATCGACCTCGTATTCCTCGACGTACGCATGCCTGAGCTGAGCGGATTCGAGACCATTGAGCGGCTGGCGCCCGAACGTCGGCCCGTGGTCGTTTTCACGACCGCATACGACACATACGCCCTCAAGGCATTTGAAGCCAACGCCGTCGACTACCTGCTCAAGCCCGTTTCTGCCGAGCGGCTGCGTGAGGCCATTTCGCGGGCGGAGCGGCTGAGGAAACTGCCGGAGCAACGAAGCGCGCATGATTCGCGCCTCGACAAGCTGCTCGACTGGTTCGATAATCAGGCCGAGACACCACTCTCCGATTCCGGCAGGCGTCCAGCGGCCGAGTACCTCAAGCAGATCTCCGTGCCTTTCCGGGACCGCATCCTGATCATCCCGGTAGACCGACTCGTCTCCGCCGAGATTCACGACAGCATCACGCGGCTGTACGTGCTGGAGGACGACGAGAATACGGCGAAGAAGCGTATCCGGCAGCACATCATCACGCACACGCTCGATCAGCTGGAAAGCAGCCTCGACCCCGAGCAGTTCTTGCGGATACACCGATCTGCCATCGTCCAAGTGCGACACATCCTGGAGATGATTGCCTGGTTCAGCGGACGGTACAAGCTCATCCTTACGGGCGGCCATGAGGTCATCGCCAGCCGCGAGCGCTCGAAGGTGTTGAAGGACCGGCTTCTGCTATAGACCGGGGGCGTGGGGAGGAGTCGAAGAGCCTATGAGTGTACGAGCCGACGAGGGGGAGTGGCGGAGAGAACGAGAGGAGGAGAGGAGGAGAGAAGGAGAGAAGGAATATGGGGGTGTGGGGATTTATACCAAATCCGGATGATCAGTATCAATGGGAAAAACTGCCGATCCTGGAGCAGATGCAAACCACCCCTGTATCCCCTTCCTTCGACAGGCTCAGGACAGGCTCTTGGAAAGGAGGGGAGCTTCTTTTGCTTTTGCTACTCGTCAAGTGAATAACCGGATTTAGTATTATTGTAGACCTGGTAAAGGGTGGATTCTTCGGGTTGGCGGTTCGGGGCGTGTGATTTCGTTATCTTGCGGGCGTTCGAACAATGGCGCGGCAGAAACGAATTATGAACAGGCATCTCCCCTCCCTCCCCCGTCTGCTCTCGTCGTTGCCCCTTTTGCTGGTACTGACGGTCCCTTCCGTTCACGCGCAGCAGCGGTCGGTGCGTGTACGCATCCTGGAGCGGTACAGTCCACGGGTCGTTACCATCGCGGCGGTCGGCGGACCCGTGAAGGTATACGGCTCCGACTCCGATGCACCCGCGGGCACGCTCGCTCCGGGGCAGCACGCCCGTATCGAGGCTACAGCCGGAAGCATCGAGGCGGCCCTTCCTTCGGGAGCATTGCGTGCCTCCGAAATTCGGTTCGTGCCCGCCCCCTCCGGCGGCGTCCAAGTAGCGGTGGAGGAGTCGCGCCCCCTTCAGCGGCCGCGTTTGTATCGCGGCGGGCTACGGGTAGATCCTGCACGCACGGGCTCCACCCTCCTTCGCATCATAAACGAAGTCGGCCTGGAGGAGTACGTCGCCAGCGTTCTCCCGCGCGAGTACCCATTCGACGACATGGAAGGTGCCAAGGCGATGGCGGTGGTCATCCGCACCTATGCGCTCCGGTCTACAGACAAGTACGGCCCCGACTACGACCAGGTCGACCATACGGGCTCGCAGGTCTATGAGGGTTCCGGGAAGATTACCCCACTCGCGCACGAGGCGACGCAGGCGACCGAGGGCATGATACTCACGTACCGGGACAGGCCCATCGAGGCGACGTACTACGCATCGAACGGCGGGTACACGGCCAACAACGAAGACGTCTGGCAGGCCCCTGCGCTTCCCTATCTGCGCGCGAAGGCGGACCCTTACGACGCATCTCCCGAGCACAGTTGGACCTCCACCCTGCCCCGCGTGCAGGTAATCGGCGTGCTGACATCTGCGTACGGTGGCGGACAGCGCGTGGCGGACTTCGATCCCATTTCCTTCGGACGAGACGGGCGGGCGCAGTTCGTACGGATCACGTTGGCGGACGGTACGGAGCGCAAGGTGCCTTCCAACCGGTTCCGCATGGCCATCATCCGTCATTTCGGGGCAAAAAGCCTTCGGAGTACGAGGTTTTCCGTCAGTCATACGCGCGAAAGTTACGTGCTCAGCGGCAGCGGGTACGGGCATGGCGTCGGGCTCAGCCAGTGGGGCACCCACGAGATGGCCCAACGGGGCCGTTCGTTTCAGGACATCCTGTCCTTTTACTACGCCGGCGTCGATCTCGATGCGCTCGGCAGCCTGGATCTCGCGACTGAGGCCGATACACGCCGAGGACACCGTCGAATGGCCGGGACTGCGCCTACCCCTTCCGAACCCGACCGGCCGCGAACCGGCCGGTGAGCCTTCGTAAACCGACCCAGTCGCCGGATACTCTCCTCCCCCGTCGTGCAGACCCGAATTACGGACGATCCATCCGAAGCCGCTGCCTTTATCCTGCGGGGCGAGCTCGTCGCCTTCCCTACTGAGACGGTCTACGGGCTAGGAGCGGACGTCTTCTCGCCGCAAGCGGTGGCGAAGATCTTCGAGGCGAAGGGGCGCCCAAGCGACAACCCGCTAATCGCGCACGTGGGGCGGCAGGACCAGATCGACTTACTGGCTTCTGAGGTACCGGAAGTGGCGGAGACGTTTGTCAGATGCTTTTTCCCAGGCGCTCTCACGCTCGTGCTGCCCCGGCGAAAAGAGGTGCCTGTCCTTGTGGCGGCGGGACTGCCTACCATCGGCATCCGGATGCCCCGGCATCCAGTGGCCGCCGCGTTCCTGAAGGCCGCGGGGACGCCCGTCGCGGCCCCTTCTGCGAACCTCTCCGGCAGGCCGAGCCCGACCACCTGGGAGGCCG
>DASSAV010000423.1:0-10143 GCA_035699265.1 Rhodothermales bacterium | reverse complement strand
CATCATTCCTTACGAACCGGCGGAACGCCTGGCCTGGAGTACCGACAGCCTCCGCGTCCGCGCCCGATGGGAATCCGAGATGCCCGATACGCTCCGCATTCCAACGCGATAAGCAGCGTCACGGACAAACGGCTGTGCCGTATCCAATCCTGCTGCGGAGGCAAAAGGCCCCACGAATCCTTCAGCGGCGCTCAAGACAGCAGCGGAAAGAATCGCCCGCCCATCTTCTGGCCGGACGGAACCGCGGGCACGCCGTTTAGCAACGGCTCGTCGGAAGCCGATTCCACCCCGTCGAGAAAGACGTTAAGCACGACGGCCCGGCGGGGCCGGTCGGTTGTGTTGCCGTATGAGCCGTGTACGAGGTGCGGGTGATGGAAACTCGCCTCCCCGGCCTTCAACTCGACGGGCACCGGCTTGAACTGCGCCTTCTGCTCGTCCGAGAGCACGGTCTGGATGGCCTCCATGTCCCCAGCCAATCCCGTAACGGGCAGCAGTTCCCAGTGGTGGCTCCCCGGCACGTATTGCAGGCAGCCGTTGTCCACCGTTGCATCGTCCAGCCCGATCCAGCACGTCAGGTGCCGCATGGGCCGCGTGCGCGTCCAGTAGGAGTAGTCCTGGTGCCAGGCGACGACCCCGCCGTGGTGCGCCGGCTTGCAGAAGAGCTGGTCGTGCCAGAACCGGACTTGCCCGCCCAGCAATTGGCTGGCCGGGGCGGTGAACGCCGGGTTCCAGAGCATGTCATGCAGGCCCGGCTTGATCCGCCAGGCGCCCAGCGCGTGGAACAGCACGTTATCCGGGTCTCCCGATTCGTTATTGTGGTACTCGTACCACAACTCTCGCCCGGCGTGCTGTGGGTCGAAGAACCCCTCCAGTTCCCGCCGCAGCGCCTCCACCTGCGCGTCCGTCAACATGCGGATGCCGGATACGAATCCATATTCGCGGAAATGGTCGACCTGATCGTCGCTGATATGATAGCGCGCTCGTTCTTCGCCCGTCGATGCCGGAACGAAGAGGTCAGATACGGGCCGGTGAAAGTAGGAGAGATCGTGCGCCATAATGCCTGAGGGTATAGTCGCCGAGGGCGAAGATTTCAGGACAACATAGAAACCGGCAACGTTTCTCTCAAGAGGGTACGCTCCAACGCCCTCAAATCACCAACCCTCAATCCCCGACGCTCACGCCACGAACTTCCGGAACGCCACGGCGGTGTTGTGGCCGCCGAAGCCGAAGGCATTGCTGATGGCGACGTTGACCGTGCGTTTCTGCGGCTCGTTGAACGTATAGTTCAAGTCGCACTGGGGATCCGGCGTGCTGAAGTTGATCGTCGGCGGGATCACGTCGTGTACGGTGGCGAGGATGGCCGCGATGGCCTCCACGGCGCCTGCCGCACCGAGCAGGTGGCCGGTCATGCTCTTGGTGGACGACAGGTTCATCTCGTAAGCGCGCGGTCCGAACACCTGCTTCACGGCGTTCGTCTCGGCCACGTCGCCCGGCGGCGTCGAGGTGCCGTGCATGTTGAGGTAGTCTACGTCCTCGGGCCGGATGTCGGCATCCTTCAGCACGCGATCCATGGCGAGGCGGGCGCCCAGGCCCTCCGGGTGCGGCGCGGTCATGTGGTGGGCGTCGGCCGACATGCCGAGGCCGATCATCTCGGCGTAGATCTTCGCCCCGCGCGCCCTGGCATGCTCCAGTTCTTCGAGGATGAGGGCACCGCCGCCCTCGCCCATCACGAACCCGTCCCGCGTCGCGTCGAAAGGCCGGCTCGCACCGGCGGGGTCGTCGTTGCGCGTCGAGAGGGCCTTCATGGCGTTGAAGCCGCCGATGCCCAGTTCCGAGATCGTGCCCTCACTGCCGCCGCAGAGCATGACGTCCGTCAGGCCGCGCTGGATGAGCATGAAAGCGTCGCCGATGTTGTTGTTGCCGGTAGCGCAAGCCGAAACGACGCAGTAGTTCGGTCCCATGAACCCGTACTGCATCGAGATCAGCCCCGCCGCCATGTCCGGAATGAGCATCGGGATGAAGAACGGCGACATCCGGCCGGGGCCGTTGTGAATGTAGTTGGCCGTCTGTTCGTGGAAGATGTGCATCCCGCCGATGCCGCTCCCGAAGATGACACCGATGCTCCTCCGTTCGTCTGCGGGCATGGCCGCCGGATCGAGCCCGGCGTCCTGCACCGCCTGCTTGGCCACGGAGAGGGCATACTGGCAGAACGGGTCGAGCCGCCGCGCCAGCTTCCGATCCATGTCCTCGAGCGGATCGTACCCTTTCAACTCGCAGGCGAACTTCGTATCGAACGGGGTCGGGTCGAAGTACGTGATCGGCGCTGCGCCGCTTTCGCTTCGCATCATGGCATCCCAGAACGCCTCCACGGTATTCCCGATCGGTGTGAGGGCACCCATCCCGGTGACGACGACCCTGCGTGGCTGATGTGGCATATAGCGCGTTCTTGAGGGGCAATGCGGCGAAGAGCCACAATGAGAGGGGAAACTAAAAACAGAGAACCCGGCCAACCGCACTCACGCGGGAGCGAGGTTGCCGGGCGCATCTCGAGTGGGGTAGCGCCTTACGCGGTCGTCTTGTCCTTCAAATAATCGATCGCGTCGCCGACGGTGGAGATCTTCTCCGCATCCTCGTCCGGGATCGTAACGTCGAACTCCTTCTCGAATTCCATGATTAGCTCTACCGTGTCGAGCGAGTCGGCGCCGAGGTCGTTCGTGAACGAAGCCTCCCGCGTGATGTCGGACTCGTCCACGCCCAGCTTCTCAACGATGATGGACTTTACCTGCGATTCGATATCGTTTGCCATTTCGAGAGCCTCCTTTGCTGATGAACTCGGATATAAGTGTGGCCGGCCGGCAACGCCCGGGTGCTTGATGTCTGTCAGGACAAGCGTTCAAAATTAAGGCGACATCTGTGGATAAGCAATTTTCGCACACCCCCTTGATACAGACTTCGCACAGGAACTCACACGCTGTTGCGAGTTACTGGCTGAGCGTTGAAGGTCAAAAAGTTGAAAGTTCGCCCCCCGACGCCTGTATCGCCCTCTCACGAACGCTCAGTCCCACTACCAGTTAATACCCGAACACTCGAACACCTGGCTACTCGAACGCAACGGACAACCCGATGAAGAACAGGAAAACGCTTTGTGAATAACAGCTTGCAATCTATCTTTATACTGCTATTGATCGAATCGCTCGGCGTACGCAGGGCCTGTCTTTTCATTTCAACACAGAACGTATCTACATGGCCTATCTCTTTACCTCAGAGTCTGTTTCGGAAGGACATCCGGACAAAGTTGCGGACCAGATCTCGGACGCCATCCTGGACGCGCTCCTCGCACAAGATCCCTACAGCCGCGTGGCGTGCGAGACTTTGGTGACGACGGGCCTCGTCGTGCTCTCCGGTGAAGTAACCACCAATGCGTACGTCGACTTCCAGACCATCGCACGTGAAGTCATTCAAGACATCGGCTACACCGACCCGCGCCTCCGCTTCGATGCGGAGTCCTGCGGCGTGCTCAGCAGCATCCACGAGCAAAGCGCGGACATCGCCCAGGGCGTCACCGAGGGCACGGGCCTCTACGCGGAGCAGGGCGCGGGCGACCAGGGCATGATGTTCGGCTATGCCACCAACGAGACGCCCGAGTACATGCCGATGTCGCTCCAGTTCGCCCATAAGCTCGTCTGGGAACTGGCCCGCATCCGCAAAGAAACCGACCTGATGCCCTATCTGCGACCCGACTCCAAGAGCCAGGTCACCATCGAATATGAAGACGACCGCAAGACGCCCCGGCGCGTCCATACCATCGTCATCTCGACCCAGCACGACGAGAAGGTCTCGCTGGAGCAAATCCGCCGCGACGTCGAGGCCATCCTGATCCCACGGGCCATTCCGGCCGAACTCCTCGACGGCAACGTCATACTCCACGTCAATCCCACGGGCCGCTTCGTCATCGGCGGTCCGCACGGCGATACCGGCCTCACCGGGCGCAAGATCATCGTGGACACGTACGGGGGGCACGGCGCACACGGCGGCGGCGCCTTCAGCGGCAAGGACCCCTCCAAAGTCGACCGCTCGGCCGCCTACGCTGCCCGCCACGTCGCAAAGAATCTGGTTGCCGCCGGCCTGGCCGATCAGGCGCTCGTTCAGGTGGCCTATGCCATCGGTGTCGCTCGTCCCGTTTCCATCAACGTGAACACCTACGGCACGGGCGTCATGCCGGACGCTCAACTGGCCCAGGTCGTGGAAGAGACATTCGATCTGCGTCCGTCTGCGATCATCAACAACCTCAACCTCCGCGAGCCCAAGTACCGGGCAACTGCCGCCTACGGCCACTTCGGCCGCCCCGAGTTCACCTGGGAAGCGCTGGACAAGGTGGAAGAACTGAAGCAGGCTGCCACCCAGCTGGCCTGAGCGCATCCGTTCTACGGCCATAGGGGTCGTCCTGCGAAGGACGGCCCCTTTTTTGCTCTCACACCCACAATCTCACCACCTGCCCTCGCGCCCTCCTGCGCTCGTAGACTCCCGCAAAGGCCTCCCGCCCATCCACATGCGCCTGCATCTGCTCTTTTTGATCGGAGCCTCGGCATGTTTTGCCGGGAGGGCGCAGGCGCAGGACCATCCGGTTCGGCAGACGCTCTCCCCCGAGGCACGGGCGCATGTCGTTTCCGCCGACACCCTGCTCGACTTCCAGACCCGGCCGCTGGCAAACGCGCGCTTCGATCCAAATGCGGGGGTGCTGCGGGCGGCCTATCGCGTCCATGAGCGCGTCGGCTCGCCTGCGTCTCCCGTGGAAGCCGCATTGGCCTACATCCGGGCTGCTTCGGAGGAGTTCGGCTGGCCCAAGGATGGAAGCGACCTCGATGTCGTGACCGTCCGGCCCGGCACCTACAGCAGCCACGTGACCCTTCAGCAGACGTTCCGAGGCTTGCCCGTTTACAACCGCCGTGTCACCATCAGCCTGGATGCGCGCCTCCAGCCCACGATGGCCGTCAGCGGCTACGCCCCCCACCTCTCAGCCGACCCTGACTTCTCCACCGAGCCGGGGCTTTCATCAGGAGCGGCCTCACAAATGGCCGCAGAAGCCGTATCGACTGGCATCTCGGATACCAGCCCCCCGGAACTGGTCGTCTACCCCGCGATCCCGGTGAAACTGGCCTGGCGTATCGTCGCCCACCCGAACGGCGTCCCTGCCGAATGGGAGATCCTCCTGAACGCCCGCACCGGCGCCCTCATCCAGGTTCTCGACCTCACCGTCCACGATCACAGCACGGCCCCGATTTCCGATAATGTGGAAAAGATAACGCGCTCTACTCCTCCCTGGAGCGAGGTGGCCCGCCAGGGCCGGAGGGCAATCAACCCCTCCCTTGAGGGAGGTGGCCCGCCAGGGCCGGAGGGTGTTGCGCTCCCATACACCCCCAGTCGCTGGCGCGACAGTCCCCTCCAGGCGACGGTTGATCCAGCCTTCTCCACCGCAACCGCACACGCAGCCGCTATCGACGGCTCCGGCCTCGTCTTCGACCCCGACCCCCTCACCACCGCCGGCGTGCCCTACGGCGGCACCTACACCGACCAGAACGACGCAGACACGCCCGAACTCACCGCCCAACTCAAAACCGTTCCGCTACGCGACCTCACGTTCCGCAATGGCGCCTATCGGTTGGAGGGACCTTACGTCCAGATCACCGGAGACACCTTGGTGGGCGGCACCGCGTACACCCCGCCCGCCGAAACGGACCCGAATGCGTTCCGCTACACCCGCTCGGACGACCGCTTCGAGGCCGTCATGGCCTACTACCACATAGATACGGCGCAGCGCTACGTCCAATCTCTCGGCATGGGCCGCCCGATCCACGATTATCCCATCCGTGTGAACCCGCACGGCTTCGATCAGCAAGACAACTCCAACTTCTTTCCGTTCAAAGATGCCATCGCTTTCGGGGAGGGCGGCATCGACGATGCGGAGGACGCCGCCGTCATCTGGCACGAATACGCCCACGCGCTGCTCGAAGCAGACGACCCCGGACTGATCTCCTCAGGAGGAGAAAGCCTCGCGCTGCACGAGGGCTGGGCGGACTACTGGGCCGATTCCTACGTCCGCAATCTGATCGAAACCGGGGCGGTGCCGGCCCGCGACTGGCGGCACCTGTTCAACTGGGACGGCAACAATCCGCCCTGGTGCGGGCGCACCCTGGACCACCCCGGCCACTACCCCGACGACGTGGCCTACGACCCTCCCGACGGCTGCTCCCTCTCATTGCCCTATCAGAAAGGTCTGCTGTGGGCCACCACTACGATGGAGATCTACACAGCCCTGGGGCGGACCGTGAGCGACCGCCTGAACCTGGCCTCCCATGCCTACCTCGGTGTCCCCGCTACCATGCGGGACGCCGCAGAGGCCATCCTCCAGGCCGATGCCGACCTGTACGGCGGGTCTCACACGGACGCCCTGACCACCATCCTCGGCAGCCGGGGTTTCCTCGGAAATGTCGTCCCGCAGATCACCCACACACCTGTCCAGGCGGTGAGAGACGTACACGGATCGCTGGTGATCGACGTGGAAACTGCCGAGGGCTCCGCCCCGATCGACAGCGTCTATGCCTACTATCGTGCTGGAGCGGGTCCGTTCGAGCGCATCGTTCTCCAGCCTATCGACGGAGCCTATCAGGGCGCCTTGCCGTTGCCCGGCTACCCGGCAGATATGGACTACTACCTGGAGGCCGTCGGCGCGTCGGGCACCCGAACCCTTCTCCCCTCCACCGCGCCGTCGTCCGTCTTCTCCTTCCCGGTCGGTCCCGACACGCTGGCCCTGTACTCCAACTTCCCGGAGCCGTTCAGCACGCAAACACGCATCGTCTACCGCATTCCCGAATCCGGGCACGTCACCCTGGATCTCTATGACGTGCTCGGCAGGCGCGTTTTGCAGCTTCTGGACGAACAGGAAGACGCCGGGACGCATACCTTCATGCTGGAAGCCGGCCGTCTCGCCGCCGGATCGTATTTCCTCCACATGCACGTCAGCGCCGTGCAGAAGGTCGAACCCATCCTGGTCGTGCATTGACCACCAGCATTCTTTATCTATTCTAAAAGCACGGGTTTGCCTGACGTGTGCTATCTTTAATACCCGGGATAAACCGGCGTGACCGATACTCGTTGAAGTTGGTCGCTAATCGCGGAGACCAGCAGACGTTCACGTTTACCACGCGCGTCCCCACAAGTCATCCCGAACGAACGTGAGGGATCTGTATAAAACGCGAGGATCAGATTCACCTGAGTAGGTAAACTCTGGACAGATCCCTCCTCCTACGTCGCCGGGATGACATAAGGAGAAGGGCGCATGCACCAACCACTGACAACCAACTACTGACAACTGACAACAATTATGGATTACAAAGAGGGCGCCTACAAAGTGGCCGACCTCAGCATGGCTCCCCAGGGCCGGATGAGGATCGAATGGGCGGAGAGCCGCATGCCCGTGCTCATGAGCCTGCGCGAGAAATATTCCAGGACGCAGCCTTTCAAGGGCTACCGGCTGACCGGCTGCCTCCATGTGACGAAAGAGACGGCCGTGCTCGTCGAAACCCTGGCTGCCTGCGGCGCCGACGTATCCTGGAGCGGCTGCAACCCGCTCAGCACGAACGACGAGGTCGCCGCCGCCCTCGCCGCCGGCGGCACCGAGATCTACGCTTGGCATGGTCTCGGTACAGAAGACTTCTACTGGTGCATCGAGCAGACCATCAAGCGGCCTCCGCAGCTCACGCTGGACGACGGGGCCGACCTCATCTTCACCGTCCACAGCAAGTTTCCCCAACTCGCCGACGGCATCATCGGCGGCAGCGAGGAGACCACCACGGGCGTCCATCGCCTCCGCGCCATGGCGGCGGACGGCAAGCTGCTCTACCCCGTCTACGCCGTCAACGACGCGGAGACCAAGTGGGACTTCGACAATGTCTACGGCACCGGCCAGAGCACGCTCGACGGCATCCTCCGCGCCAGCTCCGTCCTCCTCGCCGGCAAGAACTTCGTCGTCGCCGGCTACGGCCACTGCGGGCGCGGCGTCGCCATGCGCGCCCGAGGGATGGGCGCCAACGTCATCGTCACCGAGGTGAAGCCCACCGCTGCCCTCAAGGCCACGCTCGAAGGCTGCCGCGTCATGACGATGGACGAAGCTGCCGAAGTGGGCGACATCTTCGTCACCGCCACCGGCATGCGCGACGTCATCCGGGGCAGCCACTTCGTCAAAATGAAGGACGGCGCCATCGTCTGCAACACCGGCCACTACGACGTCGAGATCAACCTCCAGGAGCTCGCCGAGATCTCCAATGACACCCGCGTCATCCGCCAGAACAACCGCGAGTACACGCTGGACAACGGCAAGCGCCTCTTCGTCCTCGCCGATGGTCGCCTCGTCAACCTCGCCGCCGCCGAAGGCCACCCCTCCGAGGTCATGGACATGAGCTTCGCCAACCAGTTCATGGCCCATCTCAACCTCGTCCAGAAACACGAGGCCGGCGAACAACTGCCCAACACGGTGATCGACCTCCCCGTGGAACTCGACCAGGAGATCGCCGGCATCAAGCTCGCCACCATGGGCGCCTCCATCGACACCCTCACCGACGAGCAGATCGCCTACGCCACCGACTACAGCGCCGGTACGTGATCGGATTTGAACCCGAACGGACCTGGAAGCCGCGCCGGAAACCGCAGACGACCCGCCTAGGATACCGACACAATCCGGCAGACCATTGCCTGGCATCCTGAGAAGGGGAAGATCCTGTACGAGGAGTGGATGTAGGGTCTCGATAGGATACGGGAGCATGGGCTCGTACCGGCAAACTGACTGTTATTTCAAGCATTATGATGCCGTGATGTCATCAACCCTGTGTAGTATAGCTCCGTAGTGACACGTGCCGGCTCCGCCGAACCCGCTGCTCCTTTATCATATTACGCACATGCGGAACCTCCCACGCATCATCCGTGCCGGAGGGTTGAAGTGCTACAACCATATGTGTGTGGGCGGTGACACCTACGAAAACATAGCCCACGAGAATATTCAGGATAAGCGGGCGAGAAAGGACGTGCCAAAGGGACTGGGTGGCAAGCTTCACGACTACGTCCCTTTTTATTTCGGTCCCCGCTCACCTATGCTGAACGCCATCAGTCACGGCAGAGTAGAGGGCCACGAAGAGGGACAAGAGCCTGTTGTTCACCTCGTTACGACATTTGATCGGATCCAAGCAGCCGGGCTCCCGTTTGTCTTTACAGATGGGCATGCGGTTATGGACTTCGCCACCTTCTACGACGATCCTGCCGACTTCGTAAATGTGGATTGGCCATTGATGCAGGCAACGTACTGGAACGACATCAACAGTGACCCCAACCGGTCCTTTCGTCGACAGGCGGAATTCCTCATCCACGGTTTCTTTCCGTGGGAGTTGTTTGTCGGAATTGGGGTCATGAACAATACGATCAAGGAGCAGACGGAACAGGCAATTTTAGAGGCTGCTCACAAACCAACGGTAGTTGTGCGACATAATTTTTATTATTGAACCAACCAACCCCGTTCGACATGATTGAGCTTTGCCGTGGTGACATACTAAAGGCTGACGAGGAAGCCCTCGTCAACACGGTGAACTGCGTTGGCGTGATGGGGAAGGGAATAGCGCTCCAGTTCCGGAACAAGTATCCCGAGAACTACGAGGCATATGCCGATGCATGTAAGGCCAAGGAGCTCAAGGTCGGCCGAATGTTTGTCTTCGACAGGGGCGCGTTGATTCCAGGTGCCTGGCCCCGCTACATCATCAATTTCCCAACCAAGGAACACTGGCGCGGGAAGTCCAAGTTGGAGTACGTCCTACGGGGACTTGATACCCTCGTGGACGAGGTCCGGCGTCGCGGAATCACCTCCATCGCCGTTCCACCGCTTGGCTGTGGAAATGGAGGTCTCAAGTGGCGCGAGGTCCGCCCGGCCATCGAACGCGCATTTGCTAGGCTTCCTGACGTGCGTGTGCTTCTCTATGAACCAGCCGGAGCACCAAAGGCAGATGCGATGGAGGTTCGTACGGTACGGCCGAAAATGACGCCCGCGCAGGCCGCCATCATCCGCCTCCTTGAACTTTATCAGTCGCCGCAGTACCGCCATGG
>DASSAV010000422.1:0-5216 GCA_035699265.1 Rhodothermales bacterium | reverse complement strand
AAAAAATCCTTGGTGGCTAGAGCGCGGGGGGTACACCTCTTCCCATCCCGAACAGAGCCGTTAAGCCCCGCAGCGCCGATGGTACTGCCCCGCAAGGGCGGGAGAGTAGGTCGCCGCCAAGATCTCCTTAGAAAGGCTCCTGTGCCCGTAACCGGCGCAGGAGCCTTTTTGTTGACGCGCGTGCTTCAGCCGTTTTTATGCTCCTGTTACAAGTCGAGCAGACGACGCTCACGGATATTCCGGAGGGCGTCTGTTTATTTACGGGAGCGAAGGCCAGTAACCTCACTGAGCGGCAGCATGCGCCGATTATGACATGGATGAGCTAGACGAAAAGCGAGAAAACACACAACACAGGGCGCTTGTCAGAGAATCGTTGCAGTTGCTCAGGCGGATAGAGGATGCGCTTGAGCTTCCGATGATTTTTCTCGCTTTCATCTGGCTCGTGCTGCTGGTTGCCGAATTCATCTGGGGGCTGAGCCCTTTGCTCCAGCTCACTGTTCAGGTCATCTGGGTAATCTTCGTCCTGGACTTTCTAATCCGGTTTGTGATCGCGCCGGGGAAGGTCCGATACCTAAAACGGAATTGGCTGACGGCCCTGTCGCTCTTTCTGCCAGCGCTTCGTGTGCTTCGGGTGGTGCGGGTCGTGCGTGTATTCAGAATAGCGCGCGCCGCGCGTGGGCTGAGGCTCGTCAAGATCGTCGGCTCACTGAACCGGGGCATGCGGGCGCTGGGCGCGAGCATGCGAAGACGCGGGGCGACGTACGTAATCGCCCTTACACTGGTCGTCTGGTCCGTGGGTGCAGCGGGTATGTACGCGTTCGAATCAAACCCGGCGGGGGGTGAGGGACTACGCAGCTATGGCGAGGCACTGTGGTGGACGGGCATGTTGCTGACGACCATAGGTTCCGAGTTCTGGCCGAAGACGCCGGAAGGGCGTATCCTTTGCCTGCTGCTTTCTCTGTTCAGCATTGGCATACTGGGCTATATAACCGCCACACTGGCGACGTTCTTCATCGGCCGGGATGCGGAGGACGAAGGGGCGGAAGTCGCCGGGCAGAAATCCATCGACGCGCTTCGCAGGGAGGTAGAGGGGCTGAACGCAACGGTGCGCCGGCTGGTCCAGCAGGATAATACCCGTGCGGAGTAAGCAGAAGTCAGCGAGGGTGGCGAGCCCTCTCCATTGTATCTCTCAATCGTTCAGCCTCGCGCGCTGCGGCCTGGGCGAAGTCTTCTCCGGCAGAAGCATACAGGATGGCCCGGCTACTATTGACGAGAACCGGCCCGTCAGGGGTGGCGGCCGACCGCATGACGGTGTCCGCATCTCCGCCCTGCGCGCCGACGCCGGGAATCAGGAACGGGAGCGTGGGGCAGATCTGGCGGAGTGCATCAAGGGCGTCGCTGCTCGTTGCGCCCACGACGAGACCTGCTGTTCCTTTCGCATGATGATCCCATCGAGCGACCGACTCCGCTACGAGCCGGTAAAGCGGCTTGTCGTGGATCTGTTGCTCCTGGAAGTCGCTGGCGCCTGGATTGGACGTGCGGGCCAGGATGAACGCGGCTTTGCCTTCGTACTGAAGGAATGGTTCGATGGAATCTCGGCCCATATAGGGGGTCACGGTGATCGCATCACATCCAAGCTCCTCGAATGTGGCGCGGGCGTAGAACCGGGCGGAATTCCCGATGTCGCCCCGCTTGGCGTCCGCGATGATCAGGACGTCCTCCGGGAGCATCTGAACAGTCTCGTACAGTACGCGCCAGCCTTCTGTGCCGAGGACTTCGTAGAAGGCGAAGTTTACCTTGAAAGCACACGCCGTGTGCCGGGTAGCTTCAATGATGGCGCTGTTGAACGCAAGGATGGCTTCGGGAAGAGCCTGGCGCGCTGAGAGATGTTTGGGCAGTAAGTCGGGGTCGGGGTCCAGCCCGATGCAGAGGGACGAGCTCTTTTTTGACTGGATACGGCGGAGCCGCTCTGTGAAGGATACTGCCATGGATGGGCGGGCTGTGTTTGTGTGGCGTCAGGAACGAGGCGGGCCGGGCAGGGTCTAAATGCCGGGTATGATTTCATTTGAACAATAGCAATTAAAGGCTTTGCCATGCCGGAAAAAGTGATAAAGAAAGAAGAGGAGTGGAAGGAGGAACTGACGCCGGAGCAGTACCACGTCACTCGCGAGAAGGGTACCGAGCCGGCATTTACAGGCAAATACTGGGACAATGAAGAGCCCGGCGTTTACCGCTGCGTTTGCTGCGGCGCCCCGCTGTTCACCTCGGAGACGAAGTACGACTCGGGCTGCGGATGGCCCAGCTTCTACGCCCCGATGGAGGCTGAGAATGTAGAGGCGCAGGAGGATCGAAGCTTCGGGATGCGGCGCACGGAGGTACACTGCGCCCGGTGTGCGGCTCATCTGGGGCACATCTTTAACGATGGGCCCAGACCTACGGGACAGCGTTTCTGCATCAACTCGGCATCGCTGGATTTTGACGCTGCGCTTGGGAATGAGAAGCCGTTTGTGCCTGAGGAGTGACACGCTTCGCTTCGCGGAGCCCTTTTCGCTTCGTGGAGACTACAAATCTTGGAGTGTAAGAGGGTATGAAAAGTGTGGGCGTATGGTGTGTGGGGGTTCGTAGGCTCCTGGGCACGTAGTTTCCTGGACTCGCGGCAGCCCAGGGATACCGGTTGTGAAAAAGGGGATCAGGCGTTTCGGCCTGGTCCCCTTTTTCGTCTCTGGCTGTTTCCAGGTCATTCACGGCGGACTGCGGTGGAGGCCGGCATGTCATAGGGGGTGCCCCATGCGCCGCCCAATCCAGCACAGATAACGCCGACGATCATGGCGATAAAGGCCCAGAGCGCGGCAGTCGACATGGTTGCGGCCACCTGATCCGCTGTGGCCTGCGCCTCCTCCGGCGTGACGTTCGGCAACTGGCTCTGGAGCTGGTTGGCGTTGGGTAGTTGGATGTTCGCGTTACCCTGGTCCAGCACCTGGGCGGCAGCCGGGGCAGCGTTTCCGAGGAACTGAACCCCGCGGCCGAGCACACCAGTTGCGGTATTGACGAGGGTGCCCATCGCGGACGTCATCAACCAGAGGCTGAAGACGGTCACGAGGGCCCAGGTGGCGATGCCGTGCCAGACGCCATCCTGCCTGCGCGGCATCCCGGCGAGGCGCCCCGCCACATAGCCGCCGATCAGGAAGGCGATGATGGTTGAGATGAGCATCCAGATGGCCGCTCCGATGGCAAAGCCGCCGAGCGGGTTGGCCTCCGTCACCGGGTCGATCGTGGAAAACCCGACGGCGAGGCCGAGCATGGCGAGCGTGGACTCCGTCGCGAACGCTACGAATCCACCGGCGAAGATGGCTCCCCAGGACGCACGCTTGATGGCAGCCGGAAAGCCTGTGAGGGCGGTCCGGTAGCCTTCGTCGGAAACGACTTCGCGCTCACGCCGGGCGGTAGTCGCCACGGGCTCATTGTATACTTCTACTTCTCTATCCTTTACGTCGGCCATAGCCCTCTCCATCTATTGTTGCGAGAATAGCTTTTATAGCAAACGGGGCCAGGGTCACGGCTGTTCTAAGCTGGATTGGAAACTCTCTACGGAGGTGTAACGATTATATCTTGGGCTTGTAATCAGTGTTCAGGTGTTGGCATGTTCGGGTGTTCAAGGCGACTGCTGACGGCCGACCGCGGACCGCTGTAGGAGGGAAATGGTAGGTAGCAGGTTGGTGCATCGAGGGTTGTCAGTGGTTCGTCGTCCGTTGTCGGGGTCAGGAGCCGTCCTCGTAGGGTTCAATGCATTCCTACTCTCGCAGGGTTGTCTCGGTGGGGTGGCCGTTGGTGGAGGGGGTATGTTCGGCGCTCGGGTGATGTTCGGGTTGCCAGGAGTAGGCGTAACCGGGATCCTCAATGTCGAGGGCGGTCCGGGTCAGGTGGAGGGGTTGGAAGGTGTCGACCATGACGGCCAGCTCCTCGGTGCCTTTCTTGCCGATGGAGGCCTCGGCGGCGCCGGGGTGCGGTCCGTGGGCGATGCCGCCGGGGTGCAGCGTGAAGGAACCCCGCCCGATCCCCTTCCGGCTCATGAAGTCGCCCTCGGCGTAATAGAGCACCTCATCCGAGTCGATATTGGAGTGGTTGTAGGGCGCGGGGATGGAGAGGGGGTGGTAGTCGAACTTGCGGGGGACGAAAGAGCAGACGACGAAGTTATGGCCCTCGTACATCTGGTGGACAGGCGGCGGCTGGTGGATGCGGCCCGTGATGGGCTCGAAGTCGTGGATGGAGATGGCGTAGGGGTACATGTAGCCGTCCCAGCCGACCACGTCGAACGGGTGGTAGCGGTAGAAGTAGCGGTGGAGGTAGCCGTGCTTGGAGATACGGACCTCGAACTCGCCTTCTTCATCGTGGGTGACGAGATCGGCAGGGGGGCGTACGTCGCGCTCGGAGTAGGGGCTCTGTTCGAGGAGCTGGCCGAAGGCGTTGCGGTACTTCTTCGGGAAGCGGATCTCGGAGAAGCCTTCTATGACGAGCAGGCGCGGCGGGCGCTCGCCGGTGAAGGTCCATTTGTGCGTGATGGTGCGCGGGACGTGGACGTAGTCGCCGTCGGTGAAGTCGAACGTTCCGAACATGCTCTCCAGGGTGCCTTTGCCTTCGTGTACGAACACGACCTCATCGGCGCGGGCGTTGCGGTAGAAGTAGTCCATCGGCTCGGTGGGGGCACAGAGGGCGAGGCGGACGTCGCCGTTGCCCATGACATACCTGCGGCCAGTGAGCCAGTCGCCGGAGGGCTCGATCTCGCTTCCGAGCAGGTGGCGGTGGCGGAGGAAGTCTACATCGGCGTACTCGACCTGGAAGGGGATGGGCTCTTCGATCCGCTCCACGAGGGTGGGCGGGTGGATGTGGTAGGCGATGGAGGCGATGCCGCTGAACCCTTCGGCGCCGATGACTTCTTCGGTGAACAGTTCGCCGTCGGGCCTGCGGAACTGGGTGTGTCGCTTGTGGGGGACGTTGCCGAGGCGATAATAGAAGGCCATGGTTGAAGGTTAGAAAGTTGAAAGTTGAAGGTTAATAGGGAGATAACTGGGGCTGTTCTCCCGCTTACACCATAACTCGTAACAGGAGCATCACAGGTTGCCTCGGAGGGCTTGTTCGCGTTCTATGGCTTCGAAGAGGGCTTTGAAGTTGCCGGCGCCGAAGCTGCGGGCGCCTTTGCGTTCGATGATCTCGTAGAA
>DASSAV010000421.1:0-3183 GCA_035699265.1 Rhodothermales bacterium | reverse complement strand
GAGCAAGTATCGTAAGGCGCTCGTCGCGCTCGTAGGCGCGGCCGTCCTAATCGCTGGCCAGTTCGGCCTCGTCCTCCCGGACGGTGTGCCCGAAGAGGTCGGCGTCGTGTTCGACGGCGTGGTAGCGCTTCTCACCGCATTTGGCGTCTTCCAGGTGCCGAACGCCCCGGAGCCGGAGCCCCTCAAGCCCGGCGACGTGTTCGACCCGCGAAGGGCCTAAGAACGACAAAAAGCCCCCGGAGCTAAGCTCCGGGGGCTTTTTGGTTTCCTGGATAGATACTATAGGGCTATGCAGTCTAGAGGCGCAGGCGGGCCCTGTGTGGCCCAGGGACCCCTTCTAGCAGCCGTGCCTCAGCCATTTAGCGGCTCGCAGGCACCGGCTGCACCACCCAACGCCTCTCGCGGGGGGCTGCTCGCCGCACCGGCCGCATCGGTCGCGGCTCAGGCGCCCGGCGTACTTCTCGGCGCTTACCCAACCGTAGCGTGGCATCTGAACGATGGTGTCGCTGGTCCTCATACAAGGCCCTTCTCTACTAGCTTGGCCCGCAGGGCGGCCGCTAGGCCCGGATACGTCTCTTCGCACGCATCTGCGTAGGCCTCAATAGCCGCGACGGCAGCGCCATCGTTCGTCTCGGGCCGGACGACGAAGACCCACTCGTCCTTGTGCGTTAGCTCGTCCTGGGCCTTGAAGACCCTGTAGTCCTTGGACGGCATCGGCCCAAAGTTGACCCGATTCACATGCTTCGTCTTGACGACGGTGAACTTGTCGTAGAGTTCGTCGGGGCCGTGAGCCCCGGCCTCCGGAGCGCTAGGCCGTGGCATTGGGCCGCCGCAGATCGTCCAGTTCGGGATGCGTCTCTTCGTACTCCATGAGTGCAAAGCACGCCCATGCGACCGACGCCAGGTGGTGCTGGCCATCCGTCTGATCGTACTTCTCGCCCTTGAGCCACTTGAACAGGTGGCGGAACATGGGGTCCACGATCCGGGACCACGCCATCCCCTGCTCCCACCCGCGCGGAGCGTACTTGTCGGCGCCGATCTTATAGACCCGAGCCAGCTCACGCAAACCGACGTACGGCAGCAGCCAGAACCCGGCGTCCTTGCCCGCGTCCTTGCGACTTGAGTCACCGGACTCTGTGGTCGGCTTCTCAGCCCGAGTGGGATCAGAGGCGAACGGGTCGCCCGCCACGACGGTGTACTTACGGCTTGGCTCCCCGAAGTCCCGGGTAGACAGTCGCCGCGTGATACCCGCTACGTCAGCCATTCGTCAACTCCCTATGTCGCTCAAGGTATGCGTCTCGGGACTCCTGCCAGTACTGCTCGCCCAGGAAGTAATCCGGTGTGACGATGCGAGACGGCAGGTCCATTTCCTTCAGGTAGTCCCAACGATGCCCGCCAGAGGGCATCATGTTGCGCGCCTCCACCAGCAACGCGAAGTTGTCGGCGGCCTTGATGATCTTGTGCTCTTCGTCGGTGACGCAGGGCAGGTCCAGTGCCACCATGATGGCTTCCTCAAAGAGTAGGGTCATATCCTTGTAGACCTGGCCAAGCCGCGCCTTCCACGGACGCGGAATGTCGCCCAGGAAGGCCTCAGGATCATCATGGTGGAGCCCTTCAAGCTGAATCCGTCGCGGATAACCCTGGCGACGGAGACGCTCCGACACGAACACAGCGTGCTGGGCCACGTTGTACGGGTGCTTGGTGGAGCCCCCGAATCGATTCGTCTGGGCCAGCTTGTGTGCGATGTCGTACAACGTGATGTCATCTGGATCAGGGTACACCATCGAGACGAATCGCCCCGATGGCGTCTCCACGTAGTCCAGGGTCACTGTGGAGTGGTTTGCACTCATGGATGCCACACCTTCGGACTGTGCAGCGCATTGCGCCTCAGCAGTTCCTCTCGGATTGCCTTATGCTGACGGACGTCTTTCATTACACGCATAATCGTCTCGTGCACGCCCACGGCCGTCAACGAGTTTGCAAGTCGCCAATCAGCACCTGTCATGTGATGCTTCTCATGTGTGATACCCAGGGCCACGGCCAGGTTGTCCTGGGACTTGCCCAGCGACCTGATTTCCTTCAGGTCAGACATCGTATCCTGGGTCAGCTTGGACCCGATGGGACGCCCGAACAGGCGCAACGCATGATCGTTCAGCAATGGCAAATCGTGCTTCCGAATGTAGTGCCCGGTGACCATATCGGCTAGATCAAAGGCGTCCAGGAACCTCGCTAGCATGAGGTCCTCGTTGCTGAGGTCCTGGTGCAAATGGCTTACCTCAATCTTCTCATCACCGATCCAGGACCACGCAATAGCGGTGATCTGTGACTCTGGGCGCCACTCGTTATAGTGCATCGGGCGGCATTCGGTGTCGAAGTCCAGGATTCGCAGGTTACGCTTACCTACGCGAAACATTACTCCAGCAGCCCCTCAGGCAGTTCGAGGACGGGCGCTTGGCCCGCCTGAATCTCAGCCACGATACGCTCCTGGGCCGGAGCCAGAACCTCGGCCTCCCACCGCTGCCTCTCTACACGCTGCTTCAGAGCGAAGGCGGCACGTTGGGCCGTCGTCCACTCGCGCAAGGCCTGCTCAGCCTCGCTGTAACCGTACACACGGCCCCTCACTTGATCACTCCTAGAAGTCGAAGTATGTGCCGAGCACGAACACGTGTTCGCTTTGGCCCACGTGTATAGCGTCGCTGGGCGGCTCGACAGGCCTCAGTATGTGGCTTACCATCGCGGTTGCAGCTACACATCGCGGTCCCTGGTCATCTGCATCTGAGCTAGCACGTGCCACGGGATATCCGCGTGCGCCACCGTGAACTTAGGCAGCTTCGTTGGGTCCGGGTCCTGTTCAGACCTAGTTACCTCAACCTCGACGCCCCAGGGCTTAGGCTCCCACTTGATTTGATCGACACCGCCGCCGAACTTACGGAATCCAGGGGCGATGTATTTCTTACCCACCATCACAGTATCACACAGTCCTCGGGACGCTTGGAGCCCTCGAACCAGTTGCGCCAGAAGTACAGCCACAAGTGCATTCGGGCGTCCTGGTCGTGCTGCTCGTTCGAGTCCCGGTTCAAGGCCTTCAGGGCCTCTGGCATAGTTGCAACCGCAATCGGTTTGTCCGAGGGATGCTGAGTGATGATCTTCGCTCCTGACGAGCGCGCGATCCATCGCAAAGCA
>DASSAV010000420.1:0-12019 GCA_035699265.1 Rhodothermales bacterium | reverse complement strand
GTAGTAGGAAATGCGGTCCCCTTTGCGGACGGGCCGGCCCGATTCCCTGGAGTGTGCGATGGCGAGTTCATACGCCGCCGCGCGGGTGCGCTTGCCCTCCTTTACGTCGTTGAGATAGGTCTGTAGCGACTCCTTGAGCGTCTCGGTGCGGGAGAAGCTGTCGACGCTGCCCCAATCGTGCCGGATAATCTCGTCGCGCGTCTTCAGGTACAGTTCGTGGAGTGATTGAATGTCCTCGTCGAGCAGGCGGCGGACCGCGTCGCGGACGAAGTGGCGGCCAAACCGCTCGATGGAGCGGGACACGAGGGAGGAACCCTTGAACTTCAGCTTGCCCTCGTAGGTGAGGAGGGCGTAGTTCTTCTTCTTATAGGAGAGCATCGACTGGAACCGGCCGTCGTAGCCGATGCGGATCCCCTTCGGCATGGCTGCACTGAGCTTCCGCACGAAGGCGCGCTCTTCCGCCTCGCTCAGGATATCCGGCGGCGGCACGAACAGGACGCCGTCCGTGTCGACTTCGATGACCTTCCCACCGGACTCGCGGATGAGCGCGATGATACGGCGGAGGATGTCCTGTCCGGTCGTGGCGACACGGTCCGCCTCGGCGAAGTCGTTGAAGAGGGCCAGGCTGAAGCCCAGGCTCCCGTAGAAGGAGTTGATCAGCACCTTGTAGGAGGACTGACGGGCATCCAGTTCGCTCCGCTCCTCTTCCGTTTCGACGGCCCGCATCTTCTTCTTGGCATCGAGGCGGAGGTCCGTCAGCCGGTGTAGCAGGAGGGGGAAGAGTTCCAGCCTGTCGGACCTGGGTTTTACATCATAATTAAGCATAATGGAGGGGTACAGGCTCTCGACGTCCGCGTACACGACGGGGCCGGCCACGCCGGTAACGAACACGTCGGTGTAGCCTCCTACCACCTGACTTCCCCACTCGCTCTTCGGGAGTGCGTGCCGCCGCCGCAGGTATTCGCGGACGAACAGGCTCTCGATCTTGGCGGCGGGACCGGTCCGGGCTACCTGGCCGTAGGGCATGGGCAGCATCTGCGTGAGGTAGAACGCCGAGCCGGAGAGATGGCGGGCGAGGCGTTCCGTCTCGTATACGTCGTCCCGCGCGTAGTCGAGCAGGCGGTCCGGATCCTCACGCCACACGCGGGCGATGTCGGCACCCTCAACGTAGGTGCGGTCCCCGCGGGCGAAGCCGAAATAGCGTGCGGCGGCCTTCAGGCCGTACGAGGGCAGGTTGCGCTTGACGACGTCGAACGAGAGCACCTGGAAATAGGTGTCGATGACGTGGCGCCCCGCAATCTCGAAAGCCGTGAAATCGACCGACCGCTCAGCGAAGCGCATGTTGGAGCCGTAGGTGCGGGGCACGGAGCCGTCGCGTCCGATGCCGAAGACGACGCCGTTCCGCTCGCAACGCGTGAGCAGGTACGGCAGATCGAAGGCGAAGATGTTGTGGCCCTCGATCACGTCCGGATCTCGCTCACGGATCACCCGGACCAGTTCCTCCAGCATGGCACGTTCGGAGAGCTCCCGGCCGTCCAGGAGGCGGTGCCAGCCCCGGTTGTCGCTCAGGGCGACGATGATGATGCAATCCGTATCGCGGCGTGCGTTCGGAAAACCAGCCTCGGAATACACCTCGATGTCGAGCTGCATGCGATGCAGCTCGTCGAAGGTCAATCCTTTGAAGCACGTCCGGCCACTCTGAAGGAGGTACTGCTGCGTGGGGTTGTTTACCGTATAGAGCGCGTCTGAACGCTTCTCTCGGTTCTCGGTGGTGCGCTCAACATGCCGGACAGCATCCCAGTAGGTCGACCAGGCTTCAAAGACGACGAGATATCGGTAGAAGTTTTCTCCCAGAAGCTGCTGGACCTTGAAGCGGGACCGGGGGAAGTCCCGCAGGAGATTAACGTCTGAGAGAAAGAAGAACGGGTAGAAAGGAACGTCCTCTGCTTCGATCTGCGCGCCCGATTCGCAGCGGCGATAGACGCGCACCAGGGCCTGCGCAGCGTCCGACCCGGTGCGGAGGGGCAGCACGTCGACGATGCGAGGGGATGCGTCCCTACCGAAGAGGGCGATATCGGACAGGACGGTATCCGGGTCGGCCATCTGGTGCGAGACGGGGGGATTGGAACGAGCGGTGAGTCTTTTCCTGGGGTGTAGGTTGAACCCGAATCTCCCGATTTTGATGCATCTGTAATGCTTTGGTCCGGCGTGAATCCCGGTGTTCTTTTTGCAGTAGTTTAACTCGTTCTGCAACGGGGTCGTCCGCTCGGACGGCAGTGGTCACGTGTGCAGCTTATCGATCATTTTTGACCATATCATGCCCAGGCAGCCTCCACATAGAAGGACTGAGAACCACGTTATCGCCCGATTGGACCGGCTGGCGACCGACAAGCCTGTGCTGCTCTCCTTCTTTGTGTTCCTGGTCGCGGCCCTGATCGTCATCCCAGCGTCGATTCCCTTCTGGATCAACCACGAAGAGGACTTGATGATCAACATCGTCGCCGAGATGTACGGGATGATGTCGGACCTGCTCATCATCGGCTGGTTCATCACGTGGATGAACCGGCGCGCAGAACACCGCATCATGATTCGCGGATACCTGGAAGAGATCGAAAACGTGCTGCGCTGGGAATCAGCGGAGGCGATGCACCGGATTTCCAGCAATGTCCGGCGGCTCAATCGAGAGGGCATTTACGAAATCGTGCTGGAGCATGCGTATCTGCGTGGCGCCTACCTCGTCGAGATTTGCCTGGCAGGTTCAACACTGCGGGAGGCCACCTTGTCGTCAGCCAAGCTCGATCGGGCCGACCTCGAAGGGGCCGACTTGTTTCGGGCCGATCTGGGCCTGGCCAGCCTGGAACAGGCCATCGTCTGCAACGCCAAGATGACTGAAGCCAACTGCATGGGGGCCTATATGCTCCGCACGAACCTGGAGGGAGCGTACCTGCAGGGCGCGAATCTGCAGGGTGCCTACGTCGTGGAATCAAATCTGCAACACGCCTACCTCGGCGACGTCAACTTCCAGGGCGCACTTCTGGAAGGTTCGGACCTGCGTGGGGCCTATGTGGAGGCCGAGCACCTGGAGCGTGCACGGAGTCTTTACAATACGCGGCTGGACGAACCCGTCGAGCAGCACTTGCGGCGTACCGTTCCACACCTGTTCGACCGTTCCAGGCTGCCGGTGAATACATCCGAAGACGGCGATGACAGTCAGCCCAAGACGGAAGGCTTTACGCACCCCGCCGTCATGGGGTAGGTACAAATGAAGACGCCTGGAAGCGTGCAAGCCCCCAGGCGTCTAACGTCGGGCCGGTATGGGCTCAATACGTGGCGGTGGAAGTATCGCCGCCGGCGGTGCCCATCTCACCCATCTCGCCAACACCGGTAGAATCCATCCCCATGCCGGATTCATTACTCATCTGAATCACGCCGCAGGCGACACGCGCACCGGCATCTCCGGAGGGCTGCGATTGTAAATCGTCACGGCCCTGGTGGATAATGACGGCATGCCCCGCCAGAGAATCGAAGCGGATGACGTTGTCGGTCAACTCTAGGTCCGCATTTCCGGACTGATCGGCCTGGATGTTGCCGAGGTCGCCCTCGTGGCGGTTTGGCATCTCGTCGTTCGGGCTGCCATGCTTGGTACCGGCGCCCGCCCAGTGGCCGCCTGCCGCATCTCCATTGGCGCTACAATCGCCGTTTTCGTGGATGTGGATGCCGTGTTCACCCGGCTCCAGGCCCGTAATGTTAGCGACCACCCTGACGAGACTGTCCTGCTGCGTGAACGTAACCGTCCCCTGCACATTGCTGCCGTTAAGCGGTTGGAGCGTGGCGACAGCCTCCGGCTGCATTTGCTGCATCATAGACGTGTCTGCTGCCGTCGAGTCTGTATCCGTGGTTTCTGTGTTGGTGTTGGTCTGGCAAGCACCCAGGGCGAACATGCCGGAGATGAGCAAAGTAATGGGTGCAGTTTTCAGCAAGCCTTTCATAGTGCGTCTCTTCTAACGTTGATAGCTTTCGGGTGAAAAAGCTCACCAGGCGACCGGGAGGATCACGGCAGGCCCGCAGGCGGGCGAATGCAGATCCTGTACCTGGCGTATGTGCCTCTCGTAGAGGAATGATCTAGTTTATCTGGGCGGCGATGCAGTCCCGGTATAAATTGCTGCATTAAAATGTCGCGTTTTCCGACATGATATTATTCTCCATCGATCCAACAATCAAGTTTTATGTGTCCTGTTACAAGATGAGGACAGTATAATCGTTGACGTAGACCTGGATACGAGCCACGAAGGGCCGCGCGTGTATGCATCAAATCATCGTACAAAATCTGGGCAAGCATTTCGGCCGTCGCGTGGTTTTTAGGCGATTGTCGTTCTCCGTCTCGGCGGGGGAAGTGCTGGCCGTTACCGGTGCAAACGGGTCGGGCAAATCCACGTTGCTGCGGATGCTGGCAGGGGTGCTCGGCCCCTCGAAGGGCAGCATTCGGCTGGAAAGGGATGGCGAAGCCGTCCCAGACGAACAACGTCCCCTGGCAACCGGCCTCGTCGCCCCGTATCTCAACGTGTACGACGGGCTCACGGCGCGTGAGAACCTTCAGTTCATCGCCCGTGCCCGGCATGCCCGGGGGTGGACGGAACGAATCGAGCAGACGCTGGACTTTGTCGGACTCTCGTGCCGGGCCGACGAGCGGGTGGCGACGTACTCTTCGGGGATGAAACAACGCATCAAATTCGCTGCCGCGCTCCTGACCCGTCCGCCCCTGCTTTTGCTCGATGAACCTTCTTCCAACCTGGACCCGGCGGGGATCGCCATGGTGGAGCGGGCCATCGTGCGGCAGCGGACTGAGGGCGGGCTGCTCGTCCTGGCCACAAACGACCGCGAGGAAGCGGAAAAGTGCGACCGGGTGATCCGGATTGAGGACTTCGCGGTGTAGAACTCACCTCTGGGCATAGCCCAGGGCGAAGGCTGTGATGCTCCCCGCTCCCTGGTCGCGGAGTGCGCGGGCTGCTGCGGCAAGGGTGGCCCCCGTCGTGAGCACGTCGTCCACCAGCATGACGTGCCTGCCCGATATCTCCTCGGGGCTGCGTACCAGGAACGCGCCGGAGACGTTTGTCCACCGCTGGGCACGTGAGAGGCGGGTCTGTGAGCGCGTGGCCCGGCGACGGGTGAGTACGTCGCCGCGGTGTGCGACGCCCAGCGCGCCCGCCATTCCTTCCGAGAGCATGGCGCTCTGGTTGTAACCGCGTTCGTACAGGCGGGTGCGGTGGAGCGGCACGGGTACGATGACATCGTCCGGTCCGGGCGCTGCGCCTGATTCCTGCCATGCACGCGCGATTTCCTTGCCCAGCAGGTGGCCGTACTTGGGGCGGTTTCCATATTTAAGGAGATGGTGGATCCGTTGTCCCGGACCCCCCGGTTCGATCCTCCAGAGGGCGAAGGCGGAACGGATCGCTCCGGGAGGACCGGGAAGCCGTGCCAGTTCAGCCATAATGTCAGCCGGGTCCACCCGGCTCAGCCGGCTACGGCAACGAGTGCACATCAATTCGGCTTCAGAGGTCAGGGCGGCGCGGCAGCCGGGGCAAAGGGGCGGGTAGATGATACGGAGCAGACCTCGCCCGATCTCCCGCAGGCGAGAGCCCTGAGACGTTCCGTTCACCTCCGGCATCTGCATACGGTGCATTGTGTTCGATGCGTGAAAAAGTGGACGATTGCTTTGAAGTGGGGAATCAGCGACGCTTCGGTCCTGTCGAAAAGTCGTATACTTGCCTCACTGTTGTCGACGCGATGGGTGTCGAGTGTGATGGATGAATCGGTCCCCGCATCTTTCAACCTACTAAGGTAACGGATTCAGGCATGGCGAAGCGGCGTGGCATGCTCATCAAGAACACGAATAATAGACCCGTCGACATCATCATGGTGACGCGACACATTCGCCTTAGCCCGGGAGAAGAACAGCTCGTCACGGCGAAAGAGGTTCGCGACCCCGTCCTGCGTGAGAACCTTCAGATCAGAGCCATTTCCATCGTACGTCCTTCGACCGAAGAGGAAGAGGACGAATTGATCCGCAGGCTCGAGGGGGGCGGGGGCGATTCCGAAGGCGAATAGAGCCGTACCGGGGCCGCGTCGCTTTCCGTGCGTCCAGCAGTTTCCGCCTGTATCGTACATCGTTTGATTCCCAGACGACATGAACGTGTTATACCTGGAACCCTGGTACGGGGGTTCGCACCGAAACTTTCACGATGGATTTGTAGCGCACAGCCGGCACACGTTTCATTCGGTGACGATGGCCGCGCGGTTCTGGAAGTGGCGCATGCACGGGGGTGCCGTAACCATGGCCCGGAAGGCCATACAGGCCTACAAGGGCGGGTTCACGCCGGACGTGATCTTCGGCACGAGCATGGTGAACCTGCCGGCCTTCCTGGCGCTTACGCGGCGGGACCTCCCGAACGTGCCGGTCGTGCTGTACTTCCACGAGAACCAGTTGACGTACCCGCTCCCGGAAGGGGTGGAGCGTGATTACACCTACGGATACATCAACTATCTCTCGTGTCTGGCCGCCGACCACATCGTCTTCAACTCGCAGTTCCACTACGACCAGTTCATGGAGGCGCTGCCGCTGCTACTGCGGGCATTTCCGGACTACAACCACCTGAGCACGGTTCAGGAGGTCCGCAACAAGTCCTCGGTGCTTCACCTGGGGATGGGCCTGCGCGCACACGATCAGTACGAGGCGGATTACCCCCAGCACAACTGGGGGCCCGGTATGAAGCCGCCGATCATCCTGTGGAACCAGCGATGGGAATATGACAAGAACCCCCAGGCGTTTTTCCGCCTGATGAACCGGCTGGACGACGCAGGCTATGTGTTCCGCCTGATCCTGGCCGGAGAACACTTCGAGGAGCAGCCGTACGAGTTCGACAAAGCGTTCGAGCGGTACGCCGAGCGCATTCTGCACTACGGATACGCGGAGGACTTCGAGGAGTATAGCCGCTTGCTGCACCGGGCCGACATCGTCGTCTCGACAGCTATCCATGAGTTCTTCGGCATTGCCATCATGGAGGCGATCTACTGTGGATGTCACCCGCTCCTGCCGAACCGGCTCAGCTATCCCGAGCTCATCCCCGAGTCGCTGCACCGCCCGCTCCTCCATGCCCCCATCCTGTACAATGACGAAGAGGAGCTATTCCACACGCTCGTCAACATCCTGAAGGGGGATGAGCGGCCCCTCCCGCTCGCTACGCTCAAGCAGATCCCGGAGCCATTGGACTGGCGCACACACGTACACGCCTACGACGCGCTTCTGGAAGAGGTGGCAGAACGAGAGGCCGCCAGCTTACGTGTATAGGAGAGGAAGCGCGTAGGAGGATAGGAAGGAAAGAGGGTAGGAGGGAACGAGAAGGCGAATTCGGTATCCCTGTAGTAGGCTCGTAGTCCCATCCATTCGCAGGTTCCGGAGTCAGGGCCAGAGGTCATCGGCGAGCGTCACGTTTTCGCTCCAGAAGGCGCGCACGCTCTTGAAGAAAGCGACCATGTCGTCGTGGCTTTCGGGACGGACGGCCACCGCGTTGACGCCAGTTTTGTACCAGGCCAACACGTCTTCGTGTTGGCTTTCCCGCACGAGCAGCAGCACGGGAATGACACGGTGGGCGGCATCGTCCTTGAGTTCGGTCACCAGGTGCTGCAAGACCGAACGTCCCGGCTCTCTGGTATGGTCCAGGTCGATGATGACCAGAGACGGCTTGCGGCTTGCTTTTTCATCCCCGTCTCCGAACAGAACATGGAAGGCGTCCTCGCCCGTTAGGGCCTTGACGGCGTCCGCCGAATAGCCGGATTCAATGAGGACCGATTCGTCGGTCCGTTGTTCGTCTGTCTCGTCGACGATAAGAAGGATCTGTTGCTCCGATTCGGCCCGTGGTTTTGAACTGAACATCTGTCGGTCGAGATTGCGTCGTTGTGGGTCCAGGCTTCTTCCATGCTGCAAAGGTGCCCTTGAACAGTTACGGCGGGAATTCAGGTATCGGCACGTAGAAGGTGATTCGAGACGCTGCACAAATGCCGGCGTCAGTGTTTTATGTCTACGACGAGGCGAGTCGGGTTTGAAAGTTCGATCACACGATAGTGGTTCGGGGAGCCGACGCCGAAAACCCACGTCACGTCCGCTTCGAAGTCGCACGTCAGCTCGAGTTCCTTCAGCACAGGATAGTTGACCGATCTCTCGAGGTCAGAGACGGTTGGCTGTCCTTCTTCGGTGTGGGCGTTGGCCGGATACATCCGTACTTCGAGCCACCCGTCGCCTTCGATGTGCGTCACCTTGCCTGAGCCGCATTTCCGTACCGGGCTATCGATGTATGCGATGTGGTAACCGGGCAGCGCGCTCCCGTCGAACGCAAATACGATCCGGTCGAATGCGTCGTGACGGGCGGTCCGCACTTCGCGCAGCAACGCCGGTCCGTTCCCGGTGGCTGCTTTCGCCACGATCCCAGCCGTACCCTCGAAGCTGGCTGGAGCGTCACCCTCCGGCTCCGCCGCATGATCCGGGAGGGGGAGCGGCTGCTGCGCGGTTGTATCCGTTTCAGCGGGCGTGGTCGCGGACGACGGCGCTTCCGCTCCATTCGGTTCCGGTTCGCGTGCGGGGCTGCAGCCCTCTGCGGCCAGGAGGAAGGCCAACAGTAGCGGAAAGGCGAGTCGTTCGCATGGGCCGTTCCGAAATAGTGATATGGAATGCATGCCCGGCACCGCTCGCTAGTTCAACAGGGACTTGATTCTGGTAAGAGCCTGTGCCGGACTGACAGGCCCTCGGGCAAGATAGACACGCGTGGGTGCTTTCTCACGCAGGAACACGAATACACAGGCGTCACTCGGGTCATAGGCATCCAGATGGACGTCCAGATATTTTACGGCGTCCTGCAGGTTCTCGCGCCCGATCCATGCATCGAGGCCGGCGGCGTACCAGATCATGTGCCGCAGGAAGGGATGCCGTATCTCTTCGCTGTGATTCTTGTTCTCCTCGATCACCACAGCGCCGGCACCGAAGCGCCTGAACCCCTCGTAAGCGGCGGCCGCGAAGCTTTCCCAGTGCTCGACGATGAGCTGGTGCTGTTCCGCTTCCAGCTTGCCCGGTACAGCGGAAACTGCCGGTGAGATGATTTCGACCGTGCCAGTGGCCTCTATATAAGTAGTAGTTCTGAACTCCATAGGCACGCGCACAACTTTGTTGCATCGGAGGCCGGGAATGACGCCCGGCTGGGCAAACAAAAACCACCTTTCAAGTGCGCGATGTTACGCGTATAATCAGAAAACGCCGACCCGGACTTTTGACCGGCGCCGGCGTCATCTGCACAGCCCTATAGACCCGCGCGGCGCCCCACATTGGGGCGCCGCGCGGTCCTCCATCCCTCATCACACGTGGCCTTACACGCCGCTACCCCGCCTGTCAGTTTCGCCATGCTAGATCCTATTACATCACAGTTACGCATGTTTCGGTGGGTTGAATTTCCGGTTACGAAGGCTACGCCGGATCTCCTCTAATCTTCCCGAATCCAGCACCCAAAATGGAAAGCCCAGATTGGGAGCGCGGGGCCGACGACCCGAGACGGCGGATGTGGTCCTCCGCCGTCTCGGGAAAGTACGTCGGCGCCGTTGCGCCCCGAGGCTCTAGGGGCGCAAGCTCGGCGGGTGTCGGGGTCCCCCGAAAGCGACTAACCGGCGAGAGCGGAAAGAACAGGGTAGAGTACCAGC
Source organism: Rhodothermales bacterium (assembly GCA_035699265.1). Classification (GTDB taxonomy): domain Bacteria; phylum Bacteroidota; class Rhodothermia; order Rhodothermales; family DASSAV01; genus DASSAV01. The sequence goes on along the minus strand of DASSAV010000420.1, from coordinate 2,281 downwards.
AGAATCTCCCCTGCGCCGCTGCCGTTTAGATGGACGCTCGCGCTCGCGCGGAAAACACGCCAGCGTCCTTCGGCAGTGCGAAGCCGGACGTCCAGGTTCGCTTCGCTCACCCGCCCGGTGACGAGGTTGGAGACGCTCCGAAACATATTCAGGAGGTCGTGCTCGTAAACCAGGCGGAATACCGGCTTGCCGGCGAGAAGCGCCGGCGTGTAGCCAAGTGTTTTGAAAACGGAAGCACTCGCATCCTGAATGGAGCCGTCTTCGGCCAGCACGATCGTGACTTCCGGTTCGTCGCTGTCGGCAGGGGAGGCCGCCGCGTTTTCCAGTGTTTCTGCAGCATCCCTCAGTTTCCGAGACGGAGGGGAAACGTCGTGATCGTGGTACAGCATCGTGCAACCTCCAGTGGAAATGGTCGTGAGCGAACATCGCGAGGTACCGGCGTCGAGCGCCGTTCCTTCGAGTCAGCTCAGATCAGGAGGGTGCAGAACAGGCAGTAAAGCTGTCGGGGAGGGGAGATGCGCCGTGAGGCCGGCAGCAGAGACCAGGGAGAGGTGAGGCGCGTCGACCGAAACGCACAGACCGGCACGGGGGCCGGCGTTCCATCGCCGCCGTCCGGAGGATCGTCGTCCAGCGTAGCGGCAGACGGGATTGCAGTCGTGTGGAAGGCAGGCGTGAATAATGCCTGCCGGAACTGATGAAGTGAGGAATCGGCCGCCGTTCGGTCCAGCGGAGAGGCGCATACCTCGGCCATGCCGGGGGCACCCATCAGGATGCTCCCTGCAAGCAAAGCCGTGATGGCAAGGATGCGCCTCGATGCGTTCATACCATCGATGGGGCTACTGGGACGTTCACGGGCTCGCGGATCATAGAGAGCTTTGTTTTTCTCCTTCGAGGCCCCAGACGGCGGCGACGCGGGCGATGAAGCGCTCTTCAGCCTCGGTGATGGTGTCATCCGCACTCGCAATATCGCGCAGGTCGTCCAGCACGGTGGCCAGGCGATCTCTTGACAGTGCGGAACCCAGCGTCTCGGCAATTTCCGTAAGCTGCTCCTGCCGGATTCCCTCGAAGTACGTCAGCATGGCTTCACGGATGACGTGGCCGATGTAGGCCGGGTCTTTGTCCGGAAGCCAGCGGCGCAGCTTGACGACCATGGACTCGCGCTCCTCATAGGAGAGGTTCTCATCCACACCATGCGCCAGGCTCAGGTATAACAGCGCGAGGTTGTGGGTCAGTTCCAGCTCGTTATGGTCCTCATTCAACATGTCGTCGTCGCGCTTTAAACCGGCTGTACGTTGCGCAGGCGCGTACAGATAGCGTCGCCAACCTTCATCAAGGCATCCGTTTCCGCGTCGGTGAACTCGTAGGAGATAGGCTTGGCCACACCGATTACGCCGTAGAGCCGCCCTTCGTGTAACAGCGGCGCCGCGAGGGAGCCTTCCATTTGAGTATCCCTGGCAGAAGGCCGAGCGACGCCTGACGCATCTGTTTGAAGGTTACAGACCTGGACGGGCGCTCTGCGTTCGGCTGCGATGCCGGCCATGCCTTTGCCGATCGGAATGGTTGACATTTTTGGCAGCAGGAACTCCGGGATGCCGCGATACGCCTGGATCTCCAACGCATCCTTGTCCGCGTCCCAGAAATGCAATGTGCCGGTCGTACAGTCGAATGCATCGATAACCCGATTCAGGACTTTGCTCCAGTCAAGCTCGTCCTGCGATGCAATCCAGTCGCACAGGTGGTCGGTGTCGACATCCATCTTGCGTGAGGTTGGGTGGAAGGGCCGCACTGCTTAAGGGAATGCAGCGTAGCCCTTTCGGTTTCCTTGAAGGCCATTTTTCTGGCCCGTCTCGGCCTTTCTCGCGGCAACACGGACGCGGGCCGCTGCGCAGGAGGCTCGTGTCGGCCGAGGATTTGGGTCGATTGTCTGAGCGTGTTGAGAGAGGTGCGGCGGCCGGGCAGGCGCTATCGTACCTCAGCGCTCCCCCGAAACCGAAATCGAAAGCCCGCTCACGTCGACTCAGTGCGGCGATTCCTGCGCCGTGTGCCCAACCTGCGCGGCAAGGTCGCGCAACCTGTCCAATAACTCGGGAGGTCGAAGAAGCTTGATCGATTGCAACCCTTCGCAAAGGGCTTGCATCTCCTGGTGCTCGTCTGCCAGGTTCCTGGCCCGGTCGCAAATCACGTTTACGTGTTGCTCAACCTCTGGTGTAGGAATGTGGGGGTCGCGCTGCACCCGATTCTCAAGCGCCCTGACCATAAACACGGTCTGCGCGTACTCCTC
>DASSAV010000419.1:0-3918 GCA_035699265.1 Rhodothermales bacterium | reverse complement strand
ATTACGGCGGGGGGCCTGGTGTTCATCGCGGCGACGAAGGATGAGAAGATCCGGGCGTTCGACAAGCGCACGGGGGAGGTGCTGTGGGAGGCGAAGCTGCCGGCGGCGGGCTATGCGACGCCGAGCACGTACGTGGTCGATGGGCGGCAGTACGTGGTGATCGCGTGCGGCGGGGGGAAGGCGGGGACAGCGTCGGGGGATTCGTACGTGGCGTTTGCGCTTCCTGGGTAGGTTGAAAGTTGAAGGTTGGAAGGTTGAAGGTTTTCGGGTTGAGGGTTGGGGGTGTGGGCGTTTGGGGGTTGGCGGCCGTTGGGGAGGAGACGGAGAGTCGAGGAGTCTAGGAGTCTAGGAAGGTAAGGGCGTGGGGGTTACAGTATCTGTTGAGCACCTGCGATGAGATGCTGAAACGAGTTAGCGAACATCGTCTTGATGAAAAAAGACTTGCGGATCGTGTTTACGTCGGCGGGGGTGGTGGGGGTGGAGGAGCAGGCGGCACCGGCGGGGCCGGTGGGGGTGGACGAGGTGGCGGGGCGGTCGGTCGTGTCGCTGGTGAGCGCTGGGACGGAGCTGGCGGTGCTGCGGCAAGGGGCGTTCTGGGCGCCGTTTCCGTTCGCGCCGGGGTATGCGACGGTGTTCGAGGTGGAGGAGGCGGGGGCGGAGGTGCGGGGGATCCAGGCGGGCGACCGGGTGCTGACGATGAGCCCGCACGGTTTGTACCAGCGGCGGAAGGCGGAGGACGTAGCGGTCGTGCCGGAGGGATTGGATCCCGAGGTGGCCGTGTTCGCCCGCATGATGGCGGTCAGCATGTGCACACTGGCGACGACGGCGGCGCGGCCCCCGGCGGGGGTGGTCGTCACTGGGCTGGGGCTGGTGGGCAACCTGGCCGCGCAGATCTTCCAGGCGTGCGGATACGAGACGGTGGCGTGCGACCCTGCCGAGAACCGGCGAACTCTGGCGCAGCGCTGCGGTGTCCGTGACGTGCGGACGGGGGTGCCGGTGGACGATCCGGGCATAGCCGGGAGGGCCGCGCTGGTGGCGGAGTGCTCCGGGCACGAGCAAACGACACTGGAGGCCTGCCGGGTGGTGCGACACGGCGGCGAGGTGGTGCTGGTCGGGCTGCCGTGGACGAAAAAGGCGGAGCTATCGGCGCACGAGGTGTTGCACGCGCTGTTCATGAACTACGTGCGGCTCCGCAGCGGCTGGGAATGGGAGGTGCCGCTGCACCCGGAGGCGTTCCGGCCGAACAGCGTGTTCGAGCATTTCGAGGGCGCGTTGCGGTGGCTCGCCGAGGGGCGCATCCGGACGGAAGGGCTCGCCGTTTCCCATTCGCCGCGCGAGGCGGTAGATGCGTACCGGTCATTGCTGGAGCGACGGTGCGAGGGGCTGACGGTGCTGTTCGACTGGCGGGGGGTATGAGGATCCGGCGCCTACGGACGGTCCAGCGGCTCGATGAACTCGATGGGGTTGCCTTCGAGGTCGGCGATCCAGCAGTTTTTGACGCCGGCGGGGGCGATGATTTTGGGCTCCTGGGTGATTTGAACGTTCCGGGCTTTGAGTTCCGCTGTTAGGGCCTCTACGTCGTCGACCTCGAAGCAGAGATGCATGGCGCCCGGTGTGAGCAGGTCGCGGCCGGTGTTTGGGGATGGCGTGGGTGTCTCTTGCTGGAGGAGTTCGATGCGGGCGCCGCTCGGGGAGGTCAGGTTGGCGATGTCCAGGTGTGCGTCGGGGAGCCGGAACCGTTTCTCTACGCGGAAGCCGAGATTGTCCTCGTACCAGGAGATGGCGGCGTCGAGGTCGGATACGGCGATCCCGCAGTGATGCCAGTGTTCGGCCAGGTGCATGGCTCTCCCTAGTAGGCGCAGGCGAATTGGTCGCGCACCAGTGTGATTGAAAAAACCCGGGCATCCGGGTCATAATCGAACATCGCCCCGTACGCGCCGAAACTGTACGCGGACGCCCCGGAGCACACACCCGGTCCCAGCGCCTTCCGCACCGTCTCGCTGCTGGTGCCGATGCCGACGCCCTCTTCGACCGTGCCTTGGAAGTCCGACGTAAGCACGATCTGCAGTACCTTCGAGTCATGCACGTCGCCCGCCATCCGGATCAGAAGGCCGGCGTGCGGACCCGAGGTGCAGATGAACGAGTCCCGTGTGCTCTTCTCACCGCTTGGCTGACATCCCCGCAACGTAGACTCGGGCGCATACAGTCGTTCCCCCACCCGGATCCCCGTTGCGATCCCGTGATGCAGATCCACATCGGCATCGCCTCCGCCGAAGAGTGAGCACCCCCCGAGGCAAACCGCCACGACGACAAGCGCAATCAGATTGACATAAATCCGCATAACCTCCAGTAAGCTAAATAACGCAATGAGCAACAGGATGGACGAAACCGGCCTAACACACCGCCCATCCATCCGACATCATGATCCTGTCTACCTTGTGACTGCTATCGAGGCTCAGCGTAACGGTAAGCCCGTCAAAATGGTACATGGGTGAGCCCCAGCAGGAGCTGCCGTGCCCGAGGCGGTCTTCCAGATCATTCCAGGTAGCCCCGATGCCGACGCCCTCCTCTATCGTCCCTTGAAATTGTGGCCCTATGGTTATGTCGAATATGCTGGAGTGTCCATCGACGTCACGCGTTCTGATTACCAGTCCCGCGTACGGGCCGGTACGGCAGACATATTCATTCATGTCGGCATGACGCGTCCCATCACACCCCCTCAGCGTGACAGCCGGGCTGCTGATTCGGTCTCCGACGCGGAGGTCTCCGACCGTGCCGGTGTGCAGGTTAACTGTCGTGTCCTGCTGCCCCGTAACGGAGCAGCCGGAAAGCAACACGGGAATCAGGAAGGCAGACAGGCAGATGAAGGTGCGCATGGTATCGGGCCGGGGTGGTCGTGAGATCTCAGGGAGAATAGTAAGGTACTGCGTCTGCCGCAATTCCATTTTGCGTACCCCGTCGCCTGCCCTGTCCTTGTGACAGAACCGCGGCATCCCGCCTTTGTATATTCTGCCCGCCACTTGAAGTCGATTCACCGGGTGACTTCAAGTCACCCGGTGAATCCGTAAACCGCAAACTTTCAGCCCGCAACACGTGAACACTCCTGCCGCTCCTGTCAACTTCATCCGCGAGATCGTCGAGGACGACCTTCGGCGGGGCACGACCGGCGGGCGCGTCGTTACGCGCTTTCCGCCGGAGCCCAATGGTTACCTCCACATCGGCCACGCCAAGGCCATCGTCCTCAACTTCGGCATCGCGCAGGACTACGACGGCCACTGCAACCTCCGGATGGACGACACCAATCCTACCACGGAGGATCCCGAGTACGTCCAGGCCATCATGGACGGCGTCCGCTGGCTCGGCTACGACTGGGATGACCGCTTCTACCACGCATCCGACTACTTCGAGCAGCTCTACGAGTTTGCCGAGCGGCTCATCCGGGACGGCAAGGCGTACGTGGACAGCCAGAGCGAGGAGGAGATCCGCCTGGGGCGCGGCACCGTCACCGAGCCGGGCGCCGAAAGCCCTTACCGTAGCCGCTCCGCCGACGAGAGCCTCGACCTCTTCCGCCGCATGCGCGCGGGCGACTTCGCCGACGGCGCGCACGTGCTCCGGGCGCGGGGCGACATGGCCTCGCCCAACATGAAGATGCGCGATCCCCTCCTCTACCGCATCCGCCACGCCCGCCACTACCGGACCGGCGACGCCTGGTGCATCTACCCGATGTACGACTTCGCCCACCCGCTCTCGGACGCGATCGAAGGGGTCACGCACTCCCTCTGCACGCTGGAGTTCGACAACAACCGTGAGGTGTACGACTGGCTGCTGGACAACCTGGTCTCCGCTCCACGTCCTCACCAGTACGAGTTTGCACGCTTCGAGCTCGACTACACCGTCCTCAGCAAGCGGAAGCTGCTC
>DASSAV010000418.1:0-7857 GCA_035699265.1 Rhodothermales bacterium | reverse complement strand
TTGACGACGCCGATGATCTCACCCTTCATCTGCGGACCCAGGAACTCAAGTGTTTTGCCGACAGGCTCCTTCCAACCGAATATGCGTGCGGCGGCCTCGTTGATGACGAAGGCAGCGGTGTCGGTCGGGAAATCGCGCGAGAAGTCGCGTCCCGCCGCCATCTGCACCCCCATGGTCTCCACCCAGTCGTAATCGGCCGCCATGGGCGACATGACGTAGGTTTGATCGGAGCGGGCGCCTTCAGGTCGAAAGGCCGTCTGCCCGAATAGTTCGCCCGGCAGGGTTGTGGCCGCGCCGACGCTGAGAATGTCGGTGTTTCCGCGAAGGGCGTTCTTGAAGGCATCGGACTGGTTATCGAGGACGCCGGCCCGCTTGACCACGAGGACATGTTCCTTCTCGAAGCCGAGTGACTTATTCCGAACGTAGTTGAGCTGGTCATAGACCACCAGCGTACTGACAATCAGCGCAATCGAGATAGCGAACTGGAAGACGACCAGCCCGCCCCGCAGGAGGACGCCCTTCTTGCTGCTGTCGAACTTGCCTTTCAGCACGGATACCGGCTGAAAGGACGAGAGGAAGAAGGCGGGATAGCTGCCCGCGAGCAGGGCGACGGCGAGCGTGAGTCCCAGCAGGACGAGGAGTGTAACGGGCGTGAAGAGGGACGAAAAGCCGACCTCCTTGCCGGAAAGGCTGTTAAATACCGGCACCAGGGCGAGCACCAGGATGACGGCAAGCACCAGGGAGGCCAGACTCATTACGAGGGACTCGGCGAGGAACTGGCGGATGATCTGCTGCCGTGTGGAGCCGAGTACCTTGCGCATCCCGACCTCGCGCGCCCGGCCTGCGGAACGCGCCGTAGCCAGGTTCATAAAGTTGATGCACGCGATGAGCAGGATGAAGAATCCGATGGCGCTGAAAATGTAGACGTACATCATGCTGCCGTTCGGCTCGGTCTCGAACTCCAGGTGGGATTTCAGGTGGATGTCGGTGACGGGCTGGAGTTCGTAGTCCAGCCGGTTGCCCGCCTTGATGAACTCGTCCCATCCGATGTTCATGAACTGCCGGAGCTGCGGCTCGGCGTATTTCTTCATGAGCGGACGGAACTTGGCATCCGTCTCGCCCGCCGAGTGACCGGGCCGAAGCAGGACGTACGTGATGAAGTCATTGGAGACCCACTCCTGGTTTTGCGCCGGGCCGAAGTCGGTCATGGACGCCAGGAAGTCGAAGTGCACGTGGGCGTTCGAGGGGACGTCCGGTACGACGCCGGTGACGCGGTAGTCGATCGTGTCCGAAACGCTCAGTATCTGCCCCAGCGCGCCACCCTCGGGGAAATATTTCCTGGCGGTGGATTGCGTGAGGACGACCGTGTGCGGCTCCTTGAGGGCCGTCTTCGGGTCGCCCGCCAGCATCGGATAGCCGAACACGCGGAAGAAAGAGGAGTCGGCATAGAGGAACCGATCTTCCAGGAATTGCCGGTTGTCCCGTGCGACGAGCATCTGGCCCGTGAATGTAAACAGGCGGGCGGAGGCCTCGACCTCCGGGAACTCGCTTGCGACGGTGGGTGCCATCGGGGCCGGCGTGACGGGCGCATGCAGCTCCCGATTCGCGATTTTCCCGTCCATGACGACGCGGTAGATCCGGTCGGGGTGCGCCCAGAAGCGGTCGTAGCTGAGCTCATCGCGGACGTAGATGAGGATGAGCAGGCTACAGGCGAGTCCGACGGCGAGGCCGGAGACGTTGATGAACGTGTAGCCGGGATGCTTGCGCAGGTTGCGCAGGGAGACTTTGAGGTAGTTCTTGAGCACGGCTGACGAATGCTTAATGAGTCCAAAGCCCTGACAGGTTTCTGAAAACTGTGAGGTCTACAGGACTGGTTTTTACGAGTACCACGAGTTCCCGGCGCGGAGGAGTATTGCGAGGTTGGATCCGCTTTCGCACACGCACCACCGGTAACTACGCGGCGACCACGCGAGACGTTACAGCGCCCGCCTGCCTGGCAGCATATTTTTCGTCCACGCCGCGTGGAGGGTGTGCTGCGCAGGCCCTTTGAGAGGCCGGCCTATCCACATGTAGCGTCGTATTTTAGCCATAATACAAGAGGGGGGTCTACGCCCCCCCTCTTGTTCAGAGTTCCACCGCTTCGATCTGGCGCACGAGCGCGTTGCGGTCCTGCTCCAGGACCTGCATGACCTCGAACGTCTTCTCGCTGAAACCGGTCAGGCAATAGATCCGGTCCCTCGGGAACTGCGTCGAGCCGTAGCCCTGCAGGTCGAAGCTGTAGACGTGCGGGCGCACCCCCACGCGCTGCTCGTAGGCCGCCAGCGTGGCGGTCGGCACGTCGTAGCCGATCCACCCCTGCATGTCGCTCAGGAAGATCAGCCTGTCGTACGCCCGCCCGTGCTGTGCGACCAGATCGATGGGCGCATGGAAGTTGGTCCCGCCGAACGGCGCCTTTCCCCGGATCACCTCCGCTATGGTGAGCGTCGTATCTTCCGGGTTCACGCCGACGTACTTGGCGTCATTCGAGAAGACGACCAGGTCGGCGACGTTCGCCTTCACCATAACTGCGGCGAACAGCGAGCCGATCTGGAGCGGCCGGCCCCGCATCGAGCCCGACCCGTCCAGCACGACCAGGGTCCGGCCTGCGAAGCGCGGCACGTTCGCCAGCGACACGTCCAGAGCCCGGTTCAGCGCCTGGAGCACTTCGGTCGTGCGTGGGTGTGCGGTCTTGCCCAGCTCCTCGATGGCCGTGGCGAACCGGAACGGCAGCACGAGGGTCTTGCGGATGAGCCGCTCGTCCACGAGCATGGACAGGGCCTCCTCCAGCACTTCCGGCGCCTGTTCCAGGATGTTGCGCAGGTTCCGAAGCAGGGCGAAGTAGCCGAGCTTCCGCGCGCGGATCAGCTCGGTCCACGCCTCGCGCTTTGCATCGGCCTTATCCGCCGCCTGTCCGGCCTGGGTCAGCTTTACCTCCCAGGTCGCCGCTGGCTGGAGCGTGCCGCGGACCAGCGCCCCGAGCGCATCGGTGTGCTTCGGGTGGACCAGGTTCACTGCGTCCACCAGCGAAAGCGCGGTTCGCTCGCCCCGGTACTTGCTGACCTGGTAGGAGTCGAAGCGCGTAAGCGCCTGCCCCAATCCCTTCTTCAGCGCGTTCGGGACCGGCTTGCCGTGGGTCGCCAGGTAGTAGGACAGAATCTCCGTCACGTCGTCCGGCCTGCGCACGACGCGGTCGAAAAACGCCCGGGTCCACGGCTGGCCCTTGACGCGGGCCGCGATCTCGCCGGCCACCACATGGCTGATGGACCGCATACCGTACTCGTTACGGGCGAAGACGGCCGCTTTGGCCGCGAACTGCTTGTCCGGCAGTGCCTCGATCCGATGCACGAGCTCCTGGACCTGCCCGCTCGCCGAGCGGTAGAACTGATCCTGGATGAACGAGGTCAGGATGAGTGAGGCGAGCGCAAGCTTCGGCTCCTGCACGAATGCTTCGCCGCCTGCGCGGTTGACCGTCTTGTGACGGGTCTGAACCAGGGTGTTGAAGCGCATGGCGCACCTCCATGTGGTTGGTGGTTTGTGAAACATTAGCCGAGTAAGACGGCCGGGGTTGCGGTCTCGCGTCCGCAGTGGGGCAAAACAGCCCCGGTCATGAGCGAAGTAGCCCCGGCCTCACTGCGGCTAATAAGGGTGGGGAGAAAACCGGGCGGCGTGTACCAGCCTTTCGGCTGTTGGCCGGAATCGAACCGGCGGCTTCTGATCCGTAGTCAGACGCTCTATCCACTTGAGCTACGAAGTAGCGCCGTCCCTCACTGCCCCAAAGTCAAAGAAACGGGGAGAATGCCGGACCGGGTACTCGTTATGTGCCCCGTCCCCCTGTCGGTGAACGAGGATGAAGTATCCCATGTCCTCACTGCCCCGAAGGTTTATGCCATACTGAATCTGGTATACGCGTTGAAGAATGCTGTCATCCCGCCCGGCGGGATCTGCCCACCAAAGCTGTCATTGCGAACGCAGTGAAGCAATCTCCTCGCTCCCAGCACTAGCCAGGAGATTGCTTCGTCGCAAGCTCCTCGCAATGACAGCCACTCCTGAAGCGTCTAGCCGGATTGCTTTGAAAATGGCGGGCAGGCATGGCGCCGGAGTGAGGCGGGCGGCTGGGCGAGGAGGGCGTAGCGTGCTACGCCCCTACGGAACGCCCCTACGGAGGCACCTTTTCATCCTCTGTGGTCCCGCCGGGCGGGATGTACGATTGGTATCAAACGTCTATGTCAATTGCGGGGGAGAAAGCCGGCCGGAGTGTTTTGCCGGTGTCTCGCCATTCGACCACATCACGTGTAAGGTGATGGCAGGAGTTGAACCTGCGTGTCCGAAGTATCTCCGTGCCTCACTGCCCCCTATTCAGGTATTCAAATGGGGAGAAAATCGACCGGAGCATGCTCTACCGCTGAGCTACTCCGCCATATAAAGCTATCCAGCCACATAAAGAGAGGCGGAGGGGGGATTCGAACCCCCGACTGATCGGTTTTGCAGACCGAAGTAGCTCCTCGTCTCACTTCCCCATATTTCGTATATGCACGTACATCGCGCATAAAGGTCAAGAATCTCGATCTGTTTTCATTTCATCCGCTTTCAGATCAATAAAAAATGCCCGGCTCCATTCGGAGCCGGGCATCGGAAAGATGACCAGAGGATGCAGCCAGGTTAGCTCATCTCTCTTCGGCTCCTAAAATGTATCATGCCCACATCGGCACGCGTGATATTGGCGCAGCCTACCACGTACAGGCCCGTCCGCCCTTTCGACCGGGCGGTACCGGACCACGCACCCGCGGCGGCCGGCAGTACGGGTGACTGGCTAAAGGTTATGTGGCTGGCGTAATGCATTTCTTACTCGTGGAATAACCCTTCGCATAGAAGGGTATAGCCCGCTAATATAGTTGCGTAAGTTGGCCGTGTCAAGTGCTCCGACAGATCAGGCTGAAAGCGCAGGCTAAAGCCTGCGGCTACATTGCTATAAATAAACACGGTAGCCCAGGTATTCAGGCTACGCGTTTTTACAAAGTGATCTCGAGCACGATAACACTTCAATACACGAACACCCGCACACTCACTCATACCGCAAGCTCTTCACCGGGTCGGCGAGGGCGGTTTTGACGGCCTGATAGCTTACGGTGGCGAGGGCGACGGCGAAGGCGATAGCGCCGGACAGGAGGATGATTCCCGGTCCGACGCCGATGCGGTAGGGGAAATCCTCCAGCCATCTACTCATAACGAAGTAGGCGATGGGCGCGGCAATGACCAGCGCGACGAGGACGAGGCGGGCGAACTCCTTCGAGAGCAGGACGACGATGCTCGGGGTCGTGGCGCCGAGCACCTTGCGCACCCCGATCTCCTTCCGCCGCCGTTCAGCCGTGTAGGCGGCGAGCCCGAACAGGCCCAGGCAGGCGATCAGGATGGCGATGGTGGAGAACACGGTGAAGATGTCTCCCATTCGCTCTTCGGCGCGGTATTCGGCGTCGAAGCCCTGGTCAGCGAAGGTGAATTCCAGGGGGTAGTCGGGGTTTATTTGCTGCCAGACCTTTCGCAGGGAGGCAATGGACTGTTCCACGTCGCCGGGCTGTGTGCGGAGCAAGAAATAGGCGTAGCGAGGCCGGGAGAAGAAGAATATGATGGGTTCGATGGCCTCATGAAGGGACGACATGTTGAAGTCCTCTACGACACCCAGTAGCGGGCCGGACCGCCCTTGGAACTGGATCGCGTGGCCTATGGCTTCGTCGGGCGACGCGAAGGGGTGAGGCAAGCTGGCATTTAGCAGTTTGTAGGCCGTTTCGTTCACGATGAAGCCGGACGAATCGGAAGGGTGTTGGAGCGAGAAGGAGCGGCCCGCGGCTATCCCCACGCCCAGGGTCTTGAAGAAATCATGCCCGACGGCCACGGTTCGCGTGGAGACATATTTTTCATTGGGGGTGCCTTCGAAGCTGATGCCGTCGCCGTCCAACAGCTCGCTGGGCAGCGGTTCGCCGGAGACAGTAACGGCTGCAGAACCGGGCTGCTGGAGCAAGCTTTGCTTCAGGGCAGGGTACTGGTTCATTTCCACCGGGCTTTCGATGGGGATGACGACGATCTGCTCTTTGTCGAAGCCTACGCTGGCCGTCCGCAGGTAGTGCAACTGGCGAAAGACCACGAAGGTGCCGACGATGAGGCAGATGGAGGTGGCGAACTGAAAGACGACCAGCCCTTTCCGCAGGAAGGCGCCCCGGCTGCCCCGCCGCACCACGCCACGCAGTACGGAAACAGGACCGTACGAGGAGAGAAAGAAGGCGGGATAGCTGCCCGATATGATCCCGACGAGCAGGGTAACTGCCACGAACAGCGCGACGACGCTTCCGCTGACGAGCGTTTCGGCCGGCATCAGCTTGCCTGTGAGGCTTCTGAATGCCGGGAGAGAAAGGTTGACCAGCGCTACGGCTAGCAGCAGGGCCAGCACCGAGAGTAGCGTCGACTCGGTAAGAAACTGTAATACGAGCTGTTTTCGCTGTGCGCCCACCACTTTGCGCACGCCGACCTCCTTGGCGCGTTCTTCCGACCGGGCCGTTGCCAGATTCATGAAGTTGACACAGGCAATCAGCAGGATGAAGACGGCGACGACAGAGAAGATGTAGACGTAGGAGATGTTGCTGTTGGGTTCGATCTCAGCGTTCAGATGGGAGCGCAGGTGGATGTCCGTGAGCGGCTGCAAGTAGAGCTTCGCGCCGTTCCAGTTGTCGCCCGCTACCTTTTCGATGAAAGAGGGGAACTGGGCGTCCAGGGTTTCGGGAGCGAGTCCGTTCGGGAGGAGCAGGTAGGTGTTGATGGAGTTGTTGCCCCATCCGAGCGAGTTGCTGTAGTCGAATAGCGCGTCGAGTGTCGCCCAGGAGCCGATGAGGTCGTAATGGAAGTGCGAATTCTCCGGCATGGGCTCAATGACGCCCGTTATCTCGACCTCGAATTTGGCGAAAGCATCGATGGTGAGCTTTTTCCCGACGGGGTCCAGGTCACCGAAGTACCTGCGGGCCATCTCGGGCGTGATGACGGCGGTGTAGGGCCGTTCCAGCGCGGAGCTGGGGTCGCCCCGCAGGAGATGCAGCGTGAATACGTCGAAGACCTGCGGGTTGGCGACAAAGAGCCGCGTCTCCTTGAACACCCGGTCGCCATAGCGTACGAGCGCCTGGAAGGGCTGCAGCTCCGCGACCGTAATGTCGGGGTGGGCTGCTTTGAAGCGGGCCACGAACGGCGGGTTTGTGGCCGGGACGCTGAAGTCGCCCCAGTCGCTGACGATGCGGTAGATACGGTCGGCTTTGGTGTGGAACCGGTCGTAACTGAGTTCATCGCGGACGAAGAGGACGATGAGAAAACAGCACGCCATCCCGACCGCCAGGCCGGACACCGTGATGAACGTGTAGGTACGGTTGCGCCGCAGGTTGCGTAAGGCGATGAGGAGGTAGTTCCTGAGCATGGTGGAGGTCCAACAATGAGCTGTTTATAGCGAGTAATGAGTAATAGACGCTTTCGAAGCTTTTAATCAGTCTTTGATGTAGGCACGATGGCGTTCAGGATGCTGTGTGGCGCTTAACATTTCTCCTAGATCGCTCGTCATGGCGTACGATCCTTATCCATCTCTCATTCAAGGCGGTTCATTCGTACCGGAGGCTTTTCACCGGATCGGAGAGTGTGGCTTTCAGGGTTCCCCGTGAGCAGGGGAAAGTCGAAGATGTCGAACAGGGTGTTCTCGGCATACAGCAGATTCTCGGCATAGAGGTTCTTGTCCTCGTAGCTGAGCAGCGAACGGCCGCCGTTCTGCATCCGAACCGCCCGCTCCACTTC
>DASSAV010000417.1:0-3041 GCA_035699265.1 Rhodothermales bacterium | reverse complement strand
TCGACTGGATCACCTTCCAGCCTGTGACCTACAGCGCCACGTTCGGGTGGAACAACGGACCGGTAGGTCAGATCGTCGGCGCTACGGTGAACAGCAGAGTAGACATCAAGGGGGGCATCTCCCTGCGGCCGCAGGATCTTTGGCGCAAGTTCGGCTTTTATCGGCAGATCGAGGACGCCCAGAAGCGGGCCGACCAGGAGAAGAAGCAGGAGCGAGAGCAGCGCGAGAAAGAACGACGTGAGCGCCGGGAACAGGAGAAGGCTGCAAGGGCGGCGGAGAAAGAGGCCGGCCAGGCGGCGGCCGACAGTACCGCACAGACGCCGGAGCAACAGATGCAGGCCCAGGCGGTTTCCGACAGCACGAGCCTGCCCACGGCGCCTGTCGATGCCAGTCCGAGCCCGGACACCCTGGCTACAGCGGCTCAGAATGAGAATGCTCAGGACTCCGGCGGCGGATTCCGCCTTCCCCTGCCGGACCCCGTTTCCTTGCTCCGGCGATCGTTCCTGGCGGTCACGGGAATGAAGGACTTCACGGTCCAGTACACGAACGGCCGTTCCGGGACGAGCAACAACGTGGGCCGCGCGAATGCGGACACGACCGCAGTAATCACACCCTATAGCATGCTGGATGCTTTGCGTGGGCATGGACCCAGTCTCGCGTATCGACTGGGTTTCGACCAGCTACTGGGGGGCTCCGGCAGGGTGATGTCGAATAATCTCATCGTTTCGGACCGGCTCACCAACTCGAACAAGATTCTCGCGCGAACGACCCTCACACCGAGCCCGAAGCTCAACATCAGTCTCAACTGGAACACCGACTGGGGCAACCAGCAAGGCTACACCTACCGAAGCGCCAGACCCAATGATTTCGTGCTTTCACAGAGCGGGAACAACTCGGCTTCCGTGTGGGCGTTCGGCGCGGCGTACCTGCCTTTCTTTCAAAGCCAGCGGGAGACGTTCCAGCGAGACCGGGACGCCTCGGGCGACGCCGAGATCATCGGTGACGGAGACGGGAACGGCCGGGTGGCCCTGACCAACCAGAGTGTCATCGGGGACTTCCGTAGGTCGTACGTGTCGAGTATCGGCGTGCTGTCCGGCGCGGTACCCCAGCCGATCCCGATGCCGTCCTGGCAGGTGACATATACGGGGATCTCCGACTGGCCGTTGATCCGTAGCCTGGTGAACAGCGCCACGCTGAAACACGGGTACAGCGCGGACTATCGGACGGATTTCCAGACCAACTCCATTCAGGATACACTCACGACCTTTATCCTGGGCAACCGAAAGATCCGGTACGCGACTCCGGAGTACACGATCGGGACCGTGCGCGTGAACGAGCGGTATCAGCCCCTCATCGGAGTTGACCTATCGTTTAAGGGTCAGTTTACGACGAGCATCGACTGGAACAAGTCGAACTCCTACACGCTTGCGCCCTCCTCCAATGAGGTACGTGAGCTGCGGACCAATCAGATCAGCTTCACGGCCAATTATCAACGGCAGGGGCTCCAGATTCCGTTCCTGCCCGTCAAGCGGCTCAACAACCGGATCACCTTCAGCCTCACGGCGTCGTGGGAGACGAACACGGACACGCAGTATTACTTGAAGAAAGCCCTGGAGTCCGTCCTCACCAATCCCAACTTCACAGACTCCGACGTCTTTGGGGGAGACTTCATCTCACGGCCAACCGATACGCACCGATTTACGATTTCTCCCAGGATCGCATACCAGTTCAGCAACCGCGTCTCCGCCGACTTCACGCTCAAGCGAGAGACGTTCATCAGTGCGGACAGCCGGATTCCGTCGTATTCCAGCATGAACGGTGGGTTCAACATCCGGGTGAGCATTTCCAACTGAACCGATGCACCGGAAGGATTCTGGCGGGCTCGAAGGAACCGGATCCGCCGGGCTCAGGTCATTACGGGGTTCGTCGACCTGATCATCGGGAGGATACCTTGCAATCTGTCGTTGCTTGTAGACTGGGCCGCATGGCGTATGCGGAAGCCTGGGATTTGCAGCAGCGGCTCCAGGCCAGGCTCATCGCAGCCAAGCGCAGCGATCCCCCCCTGCGGATCCCACACGTCTTGTTGCTGGTGGAGCACCCGCACGTGTTCACGCTCGGCAAGAACGGGAGAGCGGCCAACCTGCTCCTCTCCGAATCAGGGCTGGCGGAACGTGAGGCCGCCTTCTTCCACGTCGACCGCGGCGGCGACATCACGTATCACGGACCGGGGCAACTGGTCGGCTACCCGATTCTAGACCTGGACCGGTTCTTTACGGATATCCACCGTTACCTGCGCGAGTTGGAGGAGGTCATCATCCAGACCTGTGCCGACTTCGGCGTGACCGGCGGCCGCGTTGCCGGCCGCACCGGCGTATGGGTGGGACCGGATGCGCGAGGCGAAGAGCGCAAGATAGCGGCCCTGGGCGTACGGTGCAGCCGGTGGGTAACGATGCACGGGTTCGCCTTCAACGTGGACCCCGACCTCCGGTACTTCTCCTATATCGTGCCCTGCGGAATCTCGGACCGTGGGGTGACGTCCCTTGCTGTGGAATCGGGACAGCAACCGGACACTGATGCCGTCGAACGGCGCATCCTGCGGCACTTCGGGGAGCGCTTCGGAGCGGCAGTAAAGGTCCTCGACGGGGGTGACGCACAGACGTTTCTGGAAGAATACCTGTGTGAAGCGGCGGATTCCCCGACATTGAAGTGAACCTTCGGACTACCCGGTGCGTATGTGCGGGCGCTTTCGGGCCAACCTTCACCCGTGCGTAACGAGGATCCGGGATCATCCCTCGAAAAACGAGCTTTACAGGCTTATCTTTCGTCCCGGCGAAACAGGCTGCGCCGCGCCGGCAGATGCCGGCGGAGACGGGCACACTGGACCCCACGACTTCCGAGACAGAAATGACAGGCTTTGACTTGGAGCAGTTCACGCGGCGACTCATCGCCGAGACGCTGTTTTATGACGACGAGTACGGCGCGCTGGGCAACCTCAGCCTCATCGACGTACAGGCCCGCAAGGAACGCTACCTCGCTTCGTA